>DATFDP010000043.1:0-4301 GCA_035252015.1 Terriglobales bacterium | reverse complement strand
CAATAAAAAAGCGGGGCCCGAAGGCCCCGCTGGTGCTGCGGTTTCTTTCTTAGTTGCAGCCGGGGAACTTCAACGAAGCCACACGCGTGCTCCAGGAGAACGAACCGGTCTGAACATAGTACTGGTTCGTGTACCAGAACGTGCAACCATCGTTGTCGATCGCCATCGAGGTGTAGTCGCCCCAACGGTTCACGGTATCCGTCTGTGAACCGGTGCCGGCGAAGATCGTGCCTTCCGATTCCATCGTGCCCAGCGGATCGCCAGGTACGCGGCCCGTGTAGCTGATAGTCGGGAAGATGGTCGAGCTGCTCGTGGTGTAACCCATCGCGATGTTGCCCTGCTTATCCATGGCTAGGGAGCCCATAAACCGGGCGGTTGCGTCCGGAGCATAGGTGCCCTGCTGGAAGACGGCAAGAGCGGTCGAGTTCGGGTTCGGTGCACGGAATTCATACCACCGCTCACCGATGCTGTTGCCAGCCACCACAGCGTGATTCACCAAGTACGACGCATGGCCGTTCGCCGCGAACGGAGTACGGCGATACGCAAAGCGGTACATCAGACGATCACTTAGCGTGTCGATCACCGAGCCACCCGGTTCCGGCGCGGTTCCCGGAGCATTCCGGTACGCCGTAACGTTGATGGGCATCGCGCCATTCACGCCTGTGAACGTCGAGTTGTTCGGGTTCACGAAATCAGCGTGGAACAGGTATTCGTACACGTGCGAGTCGCCATTCGGGAAGTTGTCGATACTGCCCACGAAAATCTCGGGCATTCCCACCGGCGGTAGCGCTTCCGGCGAGTCGATGTCTGCCGGCAGCATGCTGTCGTCAAACAGGGTGCCATTCGAGTTATCGATGAAGCAGATCTGCTTCGCCGAGTTGTCCCCCACCAGCAACTTAGCCCGCTCATAGGCGCAAGCCATCACGCCTGCGTAGCTCTGCAGGTTCGGGAAATCGTTGTGAGCAATGTAGTAACCATCCCGCCAGATTCCCAATTTCGGATAATCCGGAAAGTCGACGTTCGGGTTGGGAGTGGCAAACTCAAACCGGAAATACGACCCGGTGGCATCCGGAGTCATCGAGATGGCAAAGCAATCGCGATAAGGAGGCGAGAACCGCGGCTGCATCAGGACCCAACGATGGGCAACTTTGTCCCACTGAGCAATGATGTCGCCGCTGTTGCTGTTCGCGCACTGACCGTTGAAGCCAGCCCAAAGCTGACTGCCGAGCACGGAGTGCTGACCGTTAAACAGAATGTTGTTACCAGTCGCCTTATCGAACACTGCAAATGAAACGTTCACCCACTGCACAACCTGTGTGTCACCGACTGCCAGGTTGACGTCGGTTGGGGCATCCGGCACCTGATAACCGAAGAAGCCGACTCCAACACCCAGGACGTTCACGCCGACCGTGGGCAGAAGCGGATTCATCACAGCATTTTGCAGAGCGGCGTCATGGACGTTCGCGTAGCCCAGTTTTTCGCTCTGATTCATGTTCTGCATTTTAGGACGGAGTGCGGGGCTGGCGAGATGAAGTCCGTACTGGGGAAGATTCGGAGCCATCTTTACCAAGTCGCGAAGAGGGGGCGATACATCGAAGTGAATTACCTGGCCGACGATCGGATGTGTCAGCACATTAGGCGCGGCTGACGCCATCCCTCCCATCAGCAGCAGGCTGAGACAAACGCAACCTACTGCAAAAGAAATTCTTGCCTTACTCATTGTCATCTCCTCATGGCTTCTAATTCTTGTCGAGCAGTGAAACGTATCTTGCTGGCAATCAAACGTGTCTTGCTGGAGTGCGACAAACCGTCGATCCTCAGCGGCTCTCGCACTTGCTACCGCTTACTTGCGTGACCGACGGCGCGCCAGATTGGCAATACCCACCAGGCCGCTGCCAAGTAGCATCAAGGACGCCGGTTCCGGAACGCCACCGCCGCCTCCGCCAGTTGTCAGGGAAAGCTGGTTGATTGCAAAATCATTACAGTCCTGTGCACAATCCGTCAAGCTAAACGTTACCTTAGCTATGTTGGCGCCTGTCAGGTCCTGAATGCCGATGTAGATGGCGCTGTTGTCTTCGTCCCCAGTGCTGTTGCCAGCCTCTGAGAAACTGCCGAGGAGATTGCCGTTTGAATCGAAAGCTTGGATCATGGCGGTGAAGCTACCGAAGAAGTCCGCCTGGATCTGGGCTCCGATTTGCGAAACGCCCTGGCTAAGGCTCAACGTCAGGGGACCCTGTCCGGGGCTATTGGTCCATACTAGGAAGTCGTTGACGGCAAAGTTTCCGAACCAGTTGTTGCCTTCCTGCATCACCTGGCCGTTACCGCCTCCATCGAAACTTCCGGTAATTCCCACGCCGCCGTTGCTGGTCGCGGTGAAGGGATTGGAGATCGGATCCCCAGGCGCCCCTAACTGTGACCATACCGCTGTGTCGTTGCCGGTACGGGTGGTTACGCCCACGAGGCTGTCAGCCAGGGCGACGGTCGCCATGACTGATACCAGGGCCATTATCAATACGATTTTCCTCTTCATTCAATCCTCCTGGGACTTTGAAACCGGCCTTGGCACTTGCCACCGTACACAAAGCCATCTCCACCCTTCGCACTTGGGCTGCCATCCCCCTTCCCTGCAACTACAACTATTTCAGTAGTTTTGAAATTACCCACATCCCCACAAGTGAAACTCGCTGCACTTTAACTGCGGGATTCTGTATAACTGCTTTCCACGCCGGAAGTGCCGTCAGATCAACCTTCTACGCCCTTCGGCGCCACTTAAGGCGCCGTGCTACACTCGTCCTGGTGTCATCGTCTATCGCGGGCCCCCGGCTCGCCGGTTTCGAACGCCTGTTGATTCCCTGAACCAGGAGAAAATTTGGTGAGCCAATCCCACCCCTCTGCCCTCATCTTGTCTTTTTCCGCCATTGTTTTTTTAGGGTCCTTGCCGGCCGTTCTCTTGGCGCAAAAGGTGGTAGTGCAGGACGCAGGCAGCGGCCGCAAGCAGGAATTGGTTTACGACGCCTCAGGAAAGAACGTCGTGGAAGTGCGCACCATCGCCCCCGACGGCACCGTTGAAGTGCGCAACACCATGGATTACAAGCCCGGTTTTTTCGTCCCCCAGCAGACCAATATCACCTACTGGCCGGGTGGCAAACAGCCCCAGATATCCACGCATGTCACCTATGACGAGAACGCGAACTTCCTCACTGAACTGATCGAAACATTTGACCAGGCTGGCAGGCATAGCGGCGGACACAAGGTGCTGCACGATCCCCAGACCGGCATTTACCGTTGCTGGGAATGGGTGGATAACACCCAATCCTATAAGCCCGTTGACTGCCCTTCTGGAGAAGAATCCGGCGAACGGCCTGCGGGTTTGAGGCAGATCACTCGAGCCCAAGCCACGCAATTTCTCGCTCAAGCCCGCCAGAAGGCGGCGGCCGAGCGCAAGAGCCACAGTGTTGCTTTGGGCAGACCGACTCCCGCATCGGCGGGTACCCATGACCTTCAGGCCGCGATCGTTTTGCCTGCACACCTGATTCCCGGGCAACGGGTCTCCGGTAGCGTCGTCCAGGACCTTGAACCCTATCAGGACAACTCCAGCCTGACCTTAATACCCGTGACCATTTCTGTGGACGCCTCCGCGGAGGCTACCCCGTTGCGCGGATGGGAAGTCATCATCGGCGGAACCAAACCTCAGCCAGCGGATACGCCGTTTTCATTTACGGTTCCTAAGCAAGATCAGGTCTCGGTGACGCTTCGCCAGCCCTCCGATCCCAGCCATTCAATATCCCGTTCTGTCACCATTGGGGCAGTGCCCGAGGCAGGCGAAAAATCCCGGAAATTCCAGGCGCCTCTGGTGGTTGTCACGGGAACCGTTGCCCAGGTAAGCGGGGTTTTCGACGGCAATAGTGCACAAGCCTTCGCTGCCATCGATAACCAACCCGTACGTATCATCGCTGAAACCCCACACCTCGCTTTCCTCGAAATCGGCGAGGAGGTCGGAGCGGGGCAACGCTCGTTAATCATTTCGGATGGCCCAACCCTGGTCGCCATCCCGCTTGTGGTTGCCGGCGTGACTTTTCAGCCGCCCCGTTTGGAAGTAAAAGCCGGTGAGCCTCATTTGGTCATCGCGCGCGTTGAAGGTCTTGATCAACTGCCCGAAGGGATGTGGCGGCCGGGCATCTACCCGCCGGAAATTCTTGAACAGACCAGGAAACTGGTTCCCGGATTTGTTCCGCCGGCAGCTCGAGAGGGCTCGGAACCATCGGCCGAAAAAGAAAAAGAAAAATTCGGGGAAACGGAGA
>DATFDP010000042.1:0-6239 GCA_035252015.1 Terriglobales bacterium | reverse complement strand
TTTTAAGTCCCGTGCGTCTGCCAGTTTCGCCACCCGGGCGGTGCAGGCTCCTAAGTATAGCCAGCTTATCACCAGAGAAGCGTCGGCGTGCGAGATGCTGCACCGCCGAAGCGGCTCAGCATGACACCCGCCAGCGTTAAGCGGCAAAACGCAAGGTCACGCTTCGGCAAGCTTAGGGCAAGCTCTCCGAGTCGCGACCGTTTCGCCTGGCTCAACTCGCGCTCGCCCCATATGCCAGCGTAAAAGTGGCGGGGGACGCCCGCGCTACGATCAAGGGCTACTGGTTGACGCCGCTGGCGAGGAAGCCGCCGTCCACGGGGATGGTGGCGCCGGTGACAAAGCCGGCGGAATCGGAAGCGAGAAAGATGGCGGCGCCCACCAGTTCTTCCAGCAGGCCAAAGCGCTTCATGGGAGTGCGCAGAAGAAATTCCTGGCCGCGGGGCGTGCCATCCAGAAGTTTTTGATTGAGAGCGGTGCGGAAGACGCCGGGCATAATGGCGTTGACGCAGACGCCGTGGGGCGCCCACTCGACCGCCAGAGAGCGGGTCAAGGAGAGCACGCCGCCCTTGCTGGCGGCATAGGCGGCAACTTCAAAAAGGCCGACGAAGGAAGAGAGCGAGGCAATATTGATGATGCGGCCGTAGCGGCGCTCGAGCATGTGGCGGCCGAAAATTCTGCAGGCGTGGAGCGTGCCTTTGAGATTGATGTCGAGGATGGCGTCCCAGTCCTGCTCGCTGAGGTCGAGAGTGGGGGAGCGCTTGGAGATGCCGGCGGAGTTGACCAGAATATCTATCTTGCCGAAAGCTCTGAGCGCCTGTTGAAGCAGCAGTTGCAGGGAAGGCTCGGAGGTGACGTCGCAAGTGGCGGTGAGTGAGCGGCGGCCGAGGCGCTCGATTTCTGACGCCGCAGAGGCGACCTCAGGGGCGCGGCGCGCACTGGGAATGACGTCGGCGCCGGCTTGCGCCAGGCCGAGGGCGAGGGCGCGCCCGATTCCGGAGCTGCCGCCAATTACGACTGCCGTTTTTCCAGTCAAGTCGAGGCCAGGGTAGCTCATGCGTGGTCACCAATTGAGGCGGTTTGCGAATCCCTAACAATACAGGGAACAGGGCGGGGAAGGGAACCGTTGCGACCGCCCGAACGGCTTCATATATGATTACTCGGCAACACCCGCCCGTGGGTGAGGCGGAGGCCGGGTAGGCAGAGGATCGCGACCAGATGGCGGCAACGAAAATTAAAGACAAGGCAAGTTGCCAGTGGGACCTGGTGAGCCTGGGCGAGGTGATGCTGCGGCTGGACCCGGGGGACCGGAGGATCGCGACCACACGGCAATTCCATGTGTGGGAGGGCGGGGGCGAGTACAACGTGGCGCGCGGACTGCGGCGCTGTTTTGGAATGGAAACGGCGATTGTGACCGCGCTGGCGGACAATCCCGTGGGGCGGCTGGTGGAAGACCTGATGCTGCAGGGCGGGGTCAGCCTGAAGCACGTGCGCTGGGTGCCGTATGACGGCGTCGGGCGCGGGGCGCGCAACGGGCTGAACTTCACGGAACGCGGTTTCGGGCTGAGGGCGGGAGTAGGGTGCTCCGACCGTGGACACACCGCGATTTCGGAGCTCAAGCCAGGTGAGATCAACTGGCACCAAATCTTCGGCAAAGAGGGCACGAGGTGGTTCCACACCGGGGGCATTTTCTGTGCGCTTTCCGAGAGCACGCCGATGGTGGCGCAGGAAGCGATGCAGGCGGCTAGACGTGCCGGAACAGTGGTGTCGTACGATCTGAACTACCGGGCATCGCTGTGGAAGGCGATTGGCGGCAAGCAGAAAGCGCAGCAAGTGAACCGCACACTGGCGCCGCTGGTGGACGTGATGCTGGGCAACGAGGAGGATTTTACCGCGGCGCTGGGATTTTCCGTGGCCGGACTGGACGAAGGACACTCGCAGCTTGATCCGGCAAATTTCATGGCCATGATTGAAAAGGTAGTGGCGGAGTATCCCAATCTGAAAGTGGTGGCCACCACGCTGCGGAACGCCCGCACAGCAACGCTGAACGACTGGGGGGCAGTGGCGTGGTGCGATGGCCGCTTCTACCAGGCCTCGGTGCGGCAGAGTGTGGAAATTTATGACCGGGTGGGCGGGGGAGATTCGTTTGCTTCCGGCCTGATCTACGGGTTGCTTTCGGGGAAGGAACCGCAGTGGGCTGTGGAATGCGGGGCCGCACACGGCGCGCTGGCCATGACGACGCCGGGCGATACCAGCATGGCAACGCTGGACGAGGTGCTGCAAGTGATGAAAGGCGCAACAGCGCGAATGGCGCGATGAGGGGCGGGATGAAGATAGAGGATGTGACGCACAGGATCGGCGAGATCGGCATCGTGCCGGTAGTGCGGGCGGCGGGAGTGGAAGAAGCGCGGCAGGCGGCGGATGCCATTCTGGCAGGCGGAATTCCGGTGGTGGAAATCACAATGACAGTACCGGGCGCGGTGGAAGTGATCCGCAGCGTGGCTCGACAGTTCGCCGGCAAAGTGCTGGTGGGCGCCGGGACTGTAGTGACGCGGGAGGAGGCTTTGGCCTGCCTGGATGCGGGAGCCCAGTTTCTGGTGAGTCCAGGCTTATCCATTCCAATGGTAAGAGCGGCTCGGGAGCGCAACACGCTGGCTATACCGGGTGCTCTGACACCAACAGAACTGATGGCTGCCGGCGCGGAAGGCGTTGAGGTGGTCAAGATTTTTCCCTGCGGGAACGTAGGCGGGCCGAAGTACTTGAAGGCGCTCAGAGGGCCATTTCCGAATGTGAAAGTGATTCCGACGGGCGGGGTTAATGCCGGCAATGCCGCAGAGTACATCGCGGCGGGAGCCTTCGCGATCGGGGTAGGGTCTGACCTGGTGGATACGGCGGCCTTGCGTCAGGGGAAGCCTGAAAAGATTGTCGCCGCAGCGAAGGAGCTGGTAGCGGCGGTGCAAGGCGCGCGTAAAGCGGCGTGAGGTGCCAATCTCTCATCAAGTGGAGTGTTTTAAGGCGGAGTACCTGGGATCCTCAGCCCAGGCGCCGTATTGCCGCTGTTCGCCGGCAAGAACCCAGGTGTAGTGCAGGCGGCATCCGGGCGCAGCGACAACCGGGTGGTAGCCCTTCGGCAGCAGCACCGTATCACCGTTCTCCACCACAAACACATTGTTGAAGCTATCAGGGTCGTCGGACGCAGTGTAAGTCCAGATAAAGCCGAAGCCGCCGGCCGGTTGAATTTGAAAATAATAAATCTCCTCCAAGCAGGTTTCGTGGGGCGGGTTGGAGCGGTCGTGCTTGTGGGGAGGGAAGCTGGACCAGCCTCCGGGAGCATTCAGAGTTTCGCCGGCCAGCAGGCGCTCGGCGGCGAAGTTGTCGCCCAGAGCGGTATAGACGGTGCGCTGGAAGCTGCCGTGACCGACTTGTTTGGCTTGCACCGCGCCGGGTTCGACCAGTGCAGGCGCGTGCGGCTGAGCGGCAGGAGCGGAGAAGATGCCGGCGTGAAAATCATCCGATGCGGGCTGGATGGTATAGGAGCATTGCGGGGGAAGGTAGAGGACGCAGGGCGGGCCGGAAAAGACATCTTTCCTGCCGCCGACCTTGGAAAAAGTTTTGTGAACGTTGCGGCCCTCGAGCGTAACCGTGACAGCGCCGGAGAAAACGTCGAGGATGGATTCGCGGTCCGCAGTGGAACCATGGTGTTCGGTAGTGCCCGCCAAAAGCGAGAACTGCAAGAAGCGCAGGACGCCGGGCGGGACCACCTCGCGGTGAGTGGCGTCAGGCTCGGCTTTGATGAGGCGCTGCATGGGGAATTACTTTAGCATCCTCGGGGTGGAAGCCTAGGTGCGGAAGCGGTAAAACGCAAGGTCCCTCGACTCGCGCTCACCTCGCAAGCTCGGCTCGCGCTCGTTCGGGATGACAGAAAGGGGGATTTGCCTTGATTGACGCCCGAGCCAGTGCAGGCCGTTGTCGCGGGCGAGGGCGCCCGGCCACACAAGCGCAAGGTCCTAATCGTAGAAGTTGCGGACCCAGCGATGAGGGTGGATTTTGGCCAGCAGAGCAGGAGAGAGGGGGCCGGCATCGGAGGCGGCGGCATTGGAGGCGACGTGGGCGGGGCTGCGCATGCCGGGAATGACGGTGGAGACCGCTGGATGGCTCAGGCAGAAGCGCAGGGCCAACTGCGGCAACTGGTCGAGGGGAATAGCGGCATCTTTGGTCAGGCGCTGCAGACGATCCCAAACCTGCTGCTTGCGGTCGCCGCCGAAATACTGATGGCGGAAGTCGCCCTTGGGAAAGTTCGTGTCAGGACGGATTTTGCCGGTGAGGCTGCCTTCATCGAAGGGCACGCGGGCGAGAACGCCGATGTGGTGCTTCTGGCAGTAGGGAAGGAGTTTGTCATCCGGAGACTGGTCAAAGATGTTGTAGATGACCTGCACGGCGTCAATGAGTCCGGTGGCCAGGGCCTTAAGCGAGTTGGCGGGCTGGTGGTCATTGATGGAGATGCCGAGGAAGCGGGCCTTGCCGGAGGCGCGGATCTCGCGCACAGTGGCGAGCCATTCTTCGTTGTTCGCCCAGTCGTCGTTCCACACATGAAACTGATAGAGGTCCACGGTCTCGCGGCGCAGGTTTTTGAGGGTTTGATCGAGAGAGGTAAGCACGTATTTTTTGGGGAAGACGTCGGGCAGGGGAATGCCGGGCTGGGCGGGCCAGATGAAGTTCTTGGGCGGGACCTTGGAGGCGATGATTACGTCGGCTGATTTGCCAAAGGCGCGGGCAATAAGCTGCTCACTGTGGCCCATGCCGTAGGCGAGAGCGGTGTCGAAAAAGTTGACGCCGGCATCACGTGCCGCCTTCAGGGCCTGGAGGGAAACTTCATCTTCGGCGCCGACCCATTCGCTCTGGCCGATGCCCCAGGCGCCATAGCCGATTTCGCTGACTTCGAGTCCAGTTTTGCCCAGCTGGCGATATTTCATTCCGCATTTCCTCGCGACAGGGTATTTTTACATGGAAGGAGTGCCGCCGTCGCGGCACCAAGGCGAGGGCGGGACGCCCTCGCGACAGCCGGCGAGACGCCAGCGTTGCGGTTTGAGAGTTTCTCATTTCATACATGACACGACGCAAAGACGAATTCGGGGATAAGGCGCTGGGGATGGAGCAGGGCATCACGCGGCGGGACTTTCTGAACTCCACGCTGTTGGCCTCGGGCGCCATGCTACTGGCGCCGCTGACTCCGGCGGAGCTGCTGGCAAAGGCGGCGGCGCAGGGAGAAGACTGGAGTGGGCCGGGGGGTGTGGGCGACTACGCCGACTCCAACGGCAACACGCTGGGGGTGCTCACGGCAGGGCACAAGATCCGCGATCACGCCTACGACACGTTGCCGGCGGAGGTGGTGGAAACGCATGAGACATACGACTGCGTGGTGGTGGGCGGGGGAATCAGCGGGTTGGCGGCTGCGCTTCTCTTTAAGCAGCGGGCCGGCGAGGGCATGAAGTGCCTGGTGCTGGATGACCATCCCATTTTTGGGGGCGAGGCCAAGCGCAATGAGTTTCTGGTAGACGGTCACCGGCTGATCGCGCACCAGGGCTCGGCGTTTTATTTCGTTCCCTATCCCTACAGTTTCATCGGGCGGTTCTACGAGTCGGTGGGCCTGAAGCAGCCACGGCTGGACTATCAGAAGTGGGGCGGGCCGGGCCCGGAAATGGTGGTGAGCACCACGCCCTACGGCGCGCCAGGCCTGGACCGCGGCCAGTACGGGATTTTTTTCGGCGCCAAGTTCGGGCAGAAGCCGGGAATGTGGGTGGTTGACCCGCTGGGCAAGAAGCTGACGGGTGCGCCGATTCCGAAGGCAACGCGGGCGGAGTGGATGAAGATGCTGACGGGCACCGCGCGGCCGGGGTGGCAGGAGCCGCGGCCGCAGTACGACGGCGACCCGGTTTCGCGCCAGTTGGACACCATCAGCCTCGAAGATCACCTGATGGACCGCTACGGCGTGAGCCGGGAGGCGGTGCGCACTTTTTTGACCGATGAGGGCAGCGGGTTCGGGCTGGGCCCGGATGCGCTTTCGGCGTTCTCGGCCTATGCGCCGGACATGCTGCACCCTCTGCCAGATAATGGCGAGAACCAGATGTTTCCGGGCGGAAACGCTGGGTTCGCGCGACTGATCATGAAAACGCTGCTACCCGGCTCGATTTCTGGAGGCGAAAGCGTGGAGGAAGTCTGCCGTGGCGCAGTGAACTTCGGGA
>DATFDP010000041.1:0-14871 GCA_035252015.1 Terriglobales bacterium | reverse complement strand
GCCATGCCGCATGGCGGGCAGCTCAACCTGGAGACGCGCAACGTGGAACTGGATGAAGCCTACTGCCGCACCCAGCCAGACGCGACCCCGGGCGAGCACGTCTTGCTCGCCATCAGCGATCACGGCACGGGCATTGAGCCCGCGATTCTGCCCCGCATTTTCGAGCCTTTCTTCACCACCAAGGAGAAAGGCAAGGGAACTGGGCTGGGTCTGGCCACCATCTACGGCATTGTCAAGCAGAGCGGCGGGCACATTACCGTGCAGAGCGAGGTTGCGGCCGGCACCACCTTCAAGATCTTCCTGCCGCGCGCTCCCGTAGCGATGGAGAGTCCGGAGCCGGCGGCGCGTGCGTCACAGCAGCCCCAAGGCAGCGAGACCGTGCTGCTGGTGGAAGACGAAGATGCAGTTCGCGAATCGGAACGGGAATACCTGGAGCAGCACGGCTACACCGTGCTGGCCGCCCCCAACGGACCGGCGGCGCTGGAACTGGCGGCCAGCTGCGGCCGCGACATTCAGCTGCTGGTCACCGACGTGGTCATGCCCAAAATGAGCGGCAGCGAACTGGGGCAGCAGTTGCTGGCGAAGCGGCCGGGCTTGAAGGTGCTCTATGTTTCGGGCTATGCCGAGAGCACGGTGATGCAGCACGGGCTTTCCGAGCTCGGCAGCCGCTTTCTGCACAAGCCGTTCACCCTGAAGGCCTTAACCACCAAGATCCGCGAACTCCTGGATACCGCAAACAAATTGCCCGGAGGAGAAAACTAAGCCATGGCAATCCTGGCACGCGCTTCCCGCAACCCATCCCTTCCTGGCCCGCAAATTGTTCCAAAGGATCACGAGAGCTCTGCAGTTCCCCAGCCGGAGCTGCCGAACCATGAGCCGCCACGCTGGCCGGTGGTGACAATGCTGCTCACCGGAGCGCTCAGCCTCGTGACAGGCGTGCTGGTCCTAATCGGGTGGCATACGGGACAGATTGTTTCTCCCGTGGTTCTTCTGTTCGACTCCGTGCCCGTGCGTTATAACGCTGGGCTCTGCTTTGTGCTCGCCGGGACCTCCTTGCTGCTGCTGTCAAGGGTCAAGATCGGTTGGGCACGTGCGGCGGCGATGCCAATAGCGGGCATCGGCCTGCTCACCTTTTGCGAGTATCTGTTCAACATCAGCCTGGGCATCGATGGTCTGTTTTTCAACACCGCCCGGGTCGCGCCCTCGATTGATCCGCGTATGGCGCCCAACACCGCGGTGTGCTTCGCGCTCCTGGGCGGTGCTTTGTTGCTGGCCAGCGAGAGCAAGAGCGCAATGCGCAATAGCCTGCAAGCGATTACGGCAGCGCTGGTCGCCGCGCTTGGGTTGGTGGGGTTTATTGGATACCTGGCTAATATTCCCACGGCTTACGACTGGGGACGGTTCACTCCCATGGCCGCGCCCACAGCGGCCATGATGGCCGCTCTCGGACTGGGGGTAATTGCTCTCGCTTGGCGCCAGTACACAGCCGATTCGGGCGACCTGCCTCCCTGGTCCTCTCTATTGGGAAGTCTGGCCGTGGCCGCTGCCTCGGTTGCCCTCTGGCAAGCACTGCATGCGCTGCATCCCGAGCAGTCACTGGATACCCTGGCGCTGACCGTGGGATTGATCCAGGCGGCGCTGCTTTACCTGGTGCTCCACCTGCTGCGTAGCACAAGAGAGCGCGCCCGCCAGCTGCGCCAGCTTAACAGCGCTCTGCAAACCCAGATGCATTCGGTGGAACGCGCCGAAAGCGCGCTGCGGGAAAAGCAGGCCTACACCCGCTCCCTGATCGAAGCCAGCTTGGACCCGCTGGTCACCATCTCCCCCGACGGCAAGATCACGGATGTGAACGCGGCCACGGAAGCAGTCACCGGAAGCTCGCGCCAGGAGCTGATCGGGACCGACTTCTCTGATTACTTCACGGACCCGGAGAAGGCGCGGGGGGGGTATCGGCAGGTGTTCCGGGAGGGCAGTGTCCACGACTACGAACTCGAGCTGCGCCACCGCGAGGGGCGCATTACGCCGGTGCTCTACAACGCCTCGGTCTACCACGACCAGGCGGGTACGGTTACTGGCGTGTTTGCCGCCGCCCGGGACATCAGCGAGCGTCGGGGAATGGAACGTGCTCTCCGCGAAAGCGAGCAGCGCTACCGCGCCCTGGTGCTGGCCAGCGCCCAGGTGGTGTGGACCACGGATCCGCAAGGCCTGGTCGCTTACGACATGCCCTTGTGGCGGGAGTTTACTGGCCAGACACATGATGAAATCCAGGGCTGGGGTTGGATCGAAGGCCTGCACCCTGATGATCGCGAGCACACCGCCGCCGTCTGGTCCCAGGCCGTGGCCAATAGGTCTCTGTATGAAACGGAATACCGCATGCGCAGGCGCGATGGTCATTATCGCCACATGGCCGTCCGTGGCGTGCCGGTCCTGGAGCAAGACGGGAGTATTCGTGAATGGGTAGGCACCTGCACCGACATTCACGACCGCAAGCTAATTGAAGACGAACTGCGAAAGCAGGCGGTGCTGCTGAGCCTGGCCCACGATGCCATTGTTGTTTTCGACTTGCAGTATCGAATCACCTTCTGGAATCGGGGTGCGGAGGAAACTTATGGCTGGACCGCAAAGCAAGCGGTCGGCCGCGTCGCCCCGGAACTCCTGCACACCGAGTTTCCGCTGCCGTTGCCCGACATTCGGGCAGCTCTCGAGCAAGAAGGAAAGTGGGAAGGAGAACTTAGGCACCGCACCCGCGACGGCAGGAGCATCGTCGTGGCCAGCCGATGGTCGCTGCAGCGCGACCATCACGGCCACCCGGCCAGCATTCTGGAGATTAATCGCGATATCACACAGCGTAAGCAGCTGGAAGAGGAGCTGCGGGCCGGGGGAGCCTACACCCGCTCCCTCATCGAAGCCAGCCTGGACCCCCTGGTCACGATTGCCACGGATGGCCGGATAACCGATGTCAATCGCGCCACAGAAGAGGTTACAGGGGTGGAACGGAAGCAGCTCGTGGGCAGCGATTTTTCGGATTATTTCACCGAGCCGGACAAAGCGCGAGCCGGGTACCGGCAGGTCTTTGCCGAAGGTCTGGTGCAGGATTATCCGCTGGCCATTCGCCATCGCTCCGGCCGGATCACCCAAGTTGTCTACAACGCTTCCGTTTTCCGTAACGAAGCGGGGCAAGTGGAAGGCGTGTTTGCGGCCGCCCGCGATGTCACCGAGCGCAAACGTCTGGAAGATAGCTTGCGCCAGCGCACGCAGGAACTGGAGAACAGCGTGGCCGAACTGGAGGCGTTCAGCTACTCGGTTTCCCACGATCTGCGGGCGCCACTGCGCAGCATTGATGGCTTCAGTCAGATCCTGCTGGAGGACTACCGCGACAAAGTGGATGCAGAGGGACAGGACTCACTGCGCCGCATACGTAACGCCAGCCAAAATATGGCGCAGCTGATAGACGCTCTCCTGCAGCTTTCGCGCGTTATGCGCAGCCAATTGCTGCACGAGCCTGTGGATCTTACTCTTTTAGCGCTCTCTACCGCGGCCATGATCCAGAAAGCCGATCCGGCGCGGCGCGTGCGGTTCCATGTGGCCAACGGACTGCAAGCGCATGGCGACCGCCGCCTGCTGAGTGTCGCTCTGCAGAATCTGCTGCAGAACGCGTGGAAGTTCAGCGCTCGCAATCCGGAGCCAACCGTCGAGTTTGGCAGCTTGCAAAAAGACGGCAAGACTGCCTATTACGTGCGCGACAACGGCATCGGCTTCGACATGACTTATGTGACCCAGCTGTTCACGCCTTTCCAGCGTCTGCACGCCAAGGAGCAGTTCGAAGGTACCGGCATCGGCCTGGCCACGGTGCAGCGCGTCATCAAACGCCACGGGGGAAAGGTGTGGGCGGAAGGCGCAGTGGGCAAAGGCGCAACTTTTTATTTCTCGCTGGACTAAACGGCGAAAATCTCAAAGGAGTGGAAATGCAAAATACAAACATCCTGCTGGTGGAAGATAACCCGGACCATGAGGCGCTCACTATCCGGGCCCTGAAAAAGGCGCACGTGATGAACGACATCATCGTGGCCCACGATGGCGCCGAAGCGCTGGAGTTGCTCTTCGGCGCGGAAGGTGATTCGGGGCGACGGCCTATTCCCGCGCCGCAGCTGATTCTGCTCGACCTCAAGCTGCCCAAGGTAGACGGGCTAGAGGTGCTGCGCAGATTGCGGGAGACTCCCCGGACCAGGCTGATTCCCGTAGTGGTGCTCACTTCCTCCGACGAAGAAGGAGACGTGGTGACCAGCTACAAGCTTGGAGCCAACAGCTATGTGTGCAAGCCCGTGGATTTCGTGCAGTTTATGGAAGCCACCAAGCAGCTGGGCTTGTACTGGCTGGTCCTGAACGAGGTGCCCAAGGGCGCCAGCGCCGCGGCCGGGCACTGAGCGCGGCCTTTGACGGGTTCCTAGGGTACCGGGGCCATAGGCTGGCTGAAAATCCGCATCCAACCGGCGTGCCCAAACAGTCGCAGCCGCTCGCTTTGGATTCTTCACGGCGTAGCGTCCACGAAATCTTTGAAGGCGTGTCGCGCAACGCCCGGGAGGAGTTAAACCGCTCCTCCCGCGCTCTGGCCTTCTCCGGCCTGGCCGGCGGCGTGACCATGGGCCTGACCGGCTTGGCGGTGGCCATTGCGCAGGCAGTGCTGGGCTCGGGGCAGCCGGCCGAATTTATCTCCTACCTGTTTTATCCGGTAGGTTTCATCGCCGTCATTATCGGCCGTGCCCAATTGTTTACAGAGAACACGCTCTACCCTGTCGTGCTGGTGTTGGATGAGCACAAGCATGTTGTCAACACCCTGCGGCTCTGGGGCGTGGTGTTCCTCAGTAATGTGGCGGGCGCGATGGGCTTCGGCGTGCTGGCGATCCGCAGCGGCGCGCTGGAGCCCAAAGTGGCGGAAATCCTGGCCAGGTTGGGCCTGCAAATTGCGGCCCAAACCTCCGCTCACGCTTTCTGGTCAGGCGTAATTGGTGGTTGGCTGATCGCGCTGGTGGCCTGGATGGTGACTGCCAGCCACTGGACCATCGGGCAGATCATCGTCATCTGGCTGCTCAGCTTTGTGGTTGGCCTGGGCCACTTTGCTCACTGCATTGCCAGCAGCGGCGAAATCTGGAGTGCGGTATTCGCGGGCCTGGTGCCGGTAAACCAGTACTTCCTGTGGCTGGCTTTTGCTACCTTGGGCAATATTGTAGGCGGGGTCATGATCGTCAGCCTGCTCAATTACGGCCAGGTAAAGGCAGGGTACGAAGGCTGAGCGCGGAATTTCGTGGTGCACCTAAACAACTTCCTTCCGCCTCTGATTCTACGCGCGGCTTTAGAGCGAACAGAGCAACTCCTATGCTTCTTCTTCCAGCTTGGAACGGAGTTGTCCAGGGTTTTGAATCAGTTTCCAACTGTGTTTATCAGTGGCCAAGAAGTTGACGGGGCAACCTGCACTTCAACTCTGCTTTCTAGTTTAGAGCAGAGCATTGCGTAAAGGTGGTCCGGGTGAAGGGGCGGGTTTTCAAGGCTATTGAATTCTCCAGCATCGAATTTCTATTTCTGCTCGGCCTGTGGATGCTGTTCGTCAGTTCAACGCAACTGGCCGAGTTCACTGCGGGAATCGGCGGCGCGGCGCTAGGCGGGGTGGCAGACGGCTTGGTCAAGTCCAAGCGCTTCGCCAAATTCCGCCCTCGTCTGAAATGGCTCTGGTTATTTGCCTGGGAGCCATGGTACGTGCTCACGGGCTCGGCCTCCATCTTCTGGGCCCTGGCCCGCCGGCTGGCAGGAAAGAAGTCGGAGGCGCAATTCCGCGTAGTTCCCTTTCGCGCCGGTGGGGACGATTCTGAATCCGCAGCCCGTCGCGCCCTCGCTCTAACGCTGACCACCATTCCTCCGAACTTCATAGTGGTGGGCGTAGATAAAGAGCGAAATTTCATGCTGGTTCACCAGGTCTCGCCCACGGGCACGCCCCTGGTGACGAAGAAGCTGGGGGCGACAGCATGAACGTATGGCTGCTGGGAGCAGCGGTGCTTTTATTCGCCCTGGTGCCGTGCGGCATTGCCAGTTTTCGCGGCGACACCATGGAGCGCCTGGTCGGGCTGGAAATGGCGGGCATGATCGTGACCCTGCTGCTGGTGATGCTGGCCGAAGGCATGGGGCGAGTCAACTTTTATGACCTGGCCCTGGCCCTGGCTCTGCTCGCGTTCGGTGGTGGGCTGGTGTTCGCACGCTTTTTGGAGCGCTGGCTATGAGTGCGCCGACCATCGCCGTGGAGGTGCTGGTGTGGGTGGCGGTGGCGACCTGCCTTATCTGCTGCCTGGGCATCGTGGTGATGAAGGATTTCTTCGAGCGCCTGCATTACATGGCAACAGTGAGCACAGTCGCAACTGTAGCCCTGCTGATTGCGGTGGTCATCGAGCAGGGCTGGGGTCAGGCGGCGATCAAGATGAGCCTCATCGTGATTGTGCTCTTCCTGATGAACGCGGTGCTTACCCACGCCACCGCCCGCGCAGCCAGGGTACGCGAATTGGGCCATTGGCAGCCGGCGGAAGGAGAAAAGGTCGAAGGCCTGGAGCAGATTTCCAACCGCCAGCACAAGGGCAATTAGGCCGGCAAACATGCTGTTTCTGCAATTCACCATTCTGAGTTTTGTGGCGGTTACCGCGACGGCAGTCGTGTTGACACGCGATCCCGCCAAGCAGGCCATCGGCATCAGCTTCTATGGGCTGGTGATGGCGCTGATGTTTTTCATTTTTCAGGCACCCGACGTGGCTCTATCGCAGATCGTGATTGGGGCCGTGGCGCTGCCGCTGATGATCCTGCTGGCCTTAACCAAAATCCGCCGTCAAGAAGAAGAAGAGCAGGAGCGGCGTAAGGAGAAAAAAGCCGCATGAAGCGCCGCGCTCGGCTGGTCTTCTTCTTATTCTCAGCAGCCGCTTTCGCCGGCGTGTACTTGTGGGGTTTGAAGGGGCTGCCGCCGGTAGGGCACTATCGGGGTCCCTACGGTGATGTGCTCAACCGGGTGGCAACTTACGAACGCCATGTAACCGATGTGGTCACCGCCGTGAACTTCGACTATCGCGGCTTCGACACACTGGGCGAAGAATTTATTCTGTTCATGTCGGTGATCGGCGGGGTCGTCTTGCTGCGCCGCCAGCGCGAAGAAGAAAAAAGTGAGCGCAGGGATGAGGGCCTGGCCGATCAAAGCCCCGAACGCCAAGCGCCCGAAGCCAGTGACGCTACCCGCGTGCTCACACTGGCCCTGGTGGGGCCTCTGGTTGTGTTCGGCCTATACATCGTTGCCCACGGACAACTCACGCCGGGCGGGGGTTTTCAAGGCGGCGTGATCTTAGCCACCGCGCCCCTGCTGGTGTACTTGGCCGGCAACCTGAAGAAATTCAAGCAAATCACCTCCCATACGCTGGTGGAGGTGGCGGAGGCTGTCGGCGCGGTCAGCTATCTGGCCGTCGGTTTTGCCGGCCTCATTCTGGGCGGCTCTTACCTGCGCAATGTTGCCGCCCTGGGCACTACGGGGATGATTAATTCGGGCGGCACAATTGCCCTCATTAGCCTCGCCACCGGCCTGGAAGTAGCCGCGGGATTCGCTCTTTTGCTCTATGCGTTTTTGGAACAGACGCTGGAAATCCGGCTGCGAGGCGGCAAATGAGCTTCTTTCCCTACGTCGTAGCGGCCTGGCTGTTCATCATCGGGCTGTACGGAATAGTGACCAGCCGCAACTTCGTACACCTGGTGATTTGTCTCGCTGTGCTGCAGTCATCCACTTATGTGCTTCTGCTTTTCATTGGCTATCGCGTCGGCGGCACCGCGCCTGTTTTTGCGGGCGTGAAAGTGGGCACGCCGGCAGTTGATCCCGTCGTGCAGGCGCTCATGCTAACTGACATTGTGGTGGAAGCTACGGTCGTCGCGCTGCTGCTCGCCCTGGCCCTGCAGCTCCAGAAACACGCCAACACCCTTGATCCCGACAAACTGGAGGCCCTGGAAGGCTGAATGTCCACTCTGGCTCCATTGCCGGTCGTGATTCCGTTGTCCGTGGCAGCCCTCCTCGCCGCTTTGAATAAGTTCTTGCACCGGCGCATCTCAGAATCGCTAACCATTCTGGCCACCATTGCTACCGGCGTAATCTGCGGAGTGCTGCTGCTGCAGACGCAAGTGCAGCCCGTTATCCACTGGTTTGGGGGATGGACGCCTCGAGCCGGTGTGGCGCTTGGGATTTCCTTCGTCATTGACCCCATTGGCGCGGGCGCCGCCGTTTTCACCAGTTTGCTGGTCCTGGCCGCGCTGATTTTCTCGCTGCATTACTTCGATACGGTTGGCACGCTCTTCCACGTGCTCATGCTGGGATTTCTGGGCGCGATGTGCGGATTCACGCTCACGGGCGATGTTTTCAACATGTTCGTGTTTTTCGAGCTCATGAGCGCTTCCGCCTTCGCCCTCTGCGGCTACAAGGTGGAGGAGCCGGAATCCATGCAGGGCGCCCTCAACTTCGGCATCACCAACACCGTGGGCGCATTTCTCGTGCTCAGCGGCATCGGCTTGCTCTACGGCCGCACTGGCGCGCTCAACATGGCGCAGATTGGGCGCACTCTGGGCGGCAACCTGGATGGCTTGGTGATCACCGCGTTTGTTTTCATCCTGGCCGGGTTCTTCATTAAGGCGGCGGTTTTCCCCTTCCATTTCTGGCTGGCAGACGCGCACGCAGTGGCGCCTACGCCAGTGTGCGTGCTGTTCTCCGGAATTATGGTGGAGCTGGGAATTTATGCGGTGCTGCGCGTGTACTGGACCATGTTCGACGGCCCCTTCGCCGCCCATCGCTGGGACCTGCGGGCCCTGCTGCTGACGGTAGGGTCCCTCACCGCGGTAAGCGGCGCGGTCATGTGTTTCGGACAGCGCCACATCAAGCGGTTGCTGGCCTTTTCGACCGTGAGCCACGTGGGATTGCTAACCATCGGCTTCGGCGTCCTCAAGGCGGGCGCGTTGGCCGGGGTGGGCCTGTATGTGGTGGGACACGGCCTGGTCAAGGCAGCTCTGTTTCTCGTGGCCGGGCTGCTGCTGCACCGCTTCAGCAGCGTGGACGAACTGGAACTGCACGGCCGGGCACGCGACCTGCGGGCCACCGGCATTGTATTTTTTGTGGCCGCGCTTGGGCTTGCTTCCATGCCTGGCTTCGCTACGTTCCGCGGCGAATCAGGGATTATTGATGCCGCCGGCAGCATCGGCCAGGGCTGGGTGCGTGCCATCTTTTTCGTATCGGGGGTACTGACTGCAAGCGCCGTCCTGCGCGTTTGGGGGCGTGTGTTCCGTGGCATGGGCAAGGGCGAGGAAGCGGAAACCGCCGGCGCTAAGAAGATAGAAGAAGGACGCGAGACTACCCAGCCTTCGCACGGCATTCCTGCCGTGATGTTTGCGCCCGCGGCTGTCCTGGTGCTGCTCGCCATTGCCATCGGCCTGGCGCCGGGCCTCAAACGCGCCGCCAACACCGCCGCCATCGTTATGCAGGACCCCACCAGCTACCAGGCGCGCGTGCTGGAACATGCCTGGATTCCTGTCGTGCCTGCCCCGGAAGAACACACCCCCATGGGCAAGGGACTGGCTTGGTCATTCGGCACTACAGCCGTAGCCCTGGAATTGGCGTTCCTGTCGCTTTCCCGCTACTGGCCCAGCAAGCACATGCTGACACGGCCCGTGGCTGTGGCCGTTCGGGGCCTGCGCTCCATCCACAGTGGTCACGTGGGCGACTACGTGGCCTTTCTAACATTTGGAGTGGCGGCCTTCGGAGTGGTCCTGGCAGCGTTGATCCACCTGCGTTGAGGCAGAGTTCCTTTCCGGCATTCCACGGCAGCAGTTCGTGAAGCTTGCACACTGCCATAACGGCAAATGGATAACCTCATCGGCGCGCGAAGGCATCCCAAATGGCAAGTTCGCAGGAGGGATGCAATGGCGAGAAAATCCAGGGTGCTGACCGACCATGACGAAATCCGCAGGTGGGCGGAAGAGCGCGACGCACAGCCGGCGTGCGTGCGCGGCACAGGCAGCGAAGAAGATGTGGGCATGATACGGCTGGACTTCCCCGGCTATAGCGGCGAGACCTCACTGGAGCCCGTCGAGTGGGATGAATGGTTCCAGAAATTCGATGACAATAACCTTGCGCTGCTGGTGGAGGACGAAACCGCAGGCGGCGAGCAGAGCAACTTCAACAAAATTATCGGCCGGGAAACTGCGGCCGCCCGGGCCCAAGGGCGGAAAGCTTCACGCCGGGCGGAACGCGGCGCCGACCGGGCGGAGACCCGCGTCAGCGGGCGACGTTCGGCCTCCTCGGCTCGTGGCAATTCGCGGCGCACTAGACGCTCTGGCTCTCGGCGAGCCTCCAGTTCGCGCTCTTCCCGTTCACGTTCGGGTCGAAAGGCCAACGCGCGTGGAAGCAGCAGTTCACGTTCAAGAGGCAAGGTCGCCGGCAAAAAACGGGCACAAGGCGCGCGCAGCAGCTCCCGGTCCCGCTCGCGGCGGCGTGCGGCATAGTGCGGCGAAACAAAGACGATCCCGATCCGCCTCGGCCGCCGGGGCAGCAGCCGCCTGCTCCGGTGGAAGAGCCTCCCGACCCGCCCCAATCGGACCCTCCGGCGCCAGTCCGCGAGCCCGACCCCACTCCGCCAACACGAATGTAACCAAAAGATAATTTTCTCAGCGCCTCGATGGTGGGTTTTGAACGGAAACTACTCGATCTGCACCAGCCCGCCGGGTTCGGGGATGGCTTGCGGCGTGGAGGGCCGCTGTGGAGCGCGCCATTTATCAATGTAAGCCACCTGGTGCACGCAGGAAACGGTGCAGTGCGGGGCGCAGGATTTTTCGGTCAGGAACTCGTGGCGAATGTCGTCCACCGTGTATTCCATCAGTGGCTTAGCGGGATAGCCGCGCTGCTGCGAGCAGTAGTGCACCAGCCCGTCCTCACAAACGTACAAGTAGCGCGCCCCAGCCCGGCAGCGCCATTCGTTGGGCCTGCCGTCAGCGATATTGTCCTGGAAGAAATTGATGCGGGCGTAGCTGCCTTTTTCCATCGCCTTCATCTGGCGGTAGATGTCACGCTCCTGAGTGCCCAGGGGCTGCAGTTGCCCGTCGCCATCATGAATAATGCCCACCGTGGAGGTGAAGCCCAGTTCCACGGCGCGGCGGCCAACCGCCAGCGCATCCTCTGGATTGCGGATTCCGCCACCGACCACGGAGTTGATATTGACATGAAAGTCAGCGTGCTCGGCTAGCAGTTGCAGCTTCTTATCCAGCACCTTGAGGCTCTTTTTGGACACCTCGTCAGGCATGACGTTATCAATTGAGATCTGCAGGTGCTCCAACCCGGCGCGGTTCAGACGCTGAATGCGTTCGGCAGTTAGCAGGTAACCATTGGTGATCAGGCCGGCGATGATGCCGTGATGCCGCACTCGGTCGATAATCTCATCTAGCCGCGGGTGCAGCAGCGGTTCGCCGCCGCTGATGCACACTACCGTCGTGCCCAGCGCCGCCAGTTTGTCCACGCGCCGGAACATGGTCTCCAGCGGTACCGGTTTGGAGAAGTCGTCGTACTCGTTGCAGTACTTGCAGGCGAGATTGCAGCGGCGGATGGGAATGATGTGTGCCAGAATGGGATGATCAGTGTCGATCAGACCCTTAAGAATCATCGTCCATTCGCGAGTTCGGCGATGAAACTGTAGCAATCGCCTTTTGGCCAGCACACGTGCAGTCGCCATGAACTTTCTAGTAAACCACATCGCATGAACGACTTGCACACGCTTCTGCAGCGTGCGGGTGGATTTGAGGGGTAAACGGTAATTTCCCGGCTCCGAGGCAGAGCTGCAGGCCGGCAGCACCCGGGACTTGTTGGTTGGTCGGTCGTCAAGCTATCTGCCTTTGCTGACAACTGACTCCTGACTCCTGCTTTTCTAGAACAACCCTACCGTGCCCCGCACCGATTCAATCAGCTTCTGCGAGTCGTAGCCCACGCCGTCTTTGAAAACCGTGTCCACATTCTCTATGTCACTGATCCGGGCTGAGGGGTCTCCGTTTATCACTACCAGGTCGGCTTGCTTGCCTGTAGCGATGGTACCAATGTGTTGCGACTGGCCCTCATACTCGGCGCCGTTGGCGGTGGCGATGTGAATGGCTTCCACGGGTGTGAAACCGGCTTCCACCAGCAGCTCAATTTCCCGCTGGTCGCCGAAGCCTGCCAGGACACCGCCAATGCCGGTGGGATCACAGCCGGCCAGCAGCAGTCCGCCAGCCTTGGCGAATTCGTGTTCGAACTGCAGCTCTTTCTTGAACATCGTTCCAACTTCGGGCGAGGGCCGGCTGGCGCGAGCCTGCAGATAGTTGATCTCCGCCTGCGGCAGCATTGAATCCAGCACTTCTTTGCGCAGAGTCGGCCGTCCCGGAACGTCCAGCTCGAACACTGGCAGCGTGGAGGTTACGGCTACGTGATGATCAATGAGCGTGTGCATCATCTTCTGCACGGCAGCGCTATCCACGTCCTGCTTGAGCAGTGAGTCGAAGGTAGCTTTCCCGCTGGGGCACTGGTCGGCCTGCTTGTCGGGCACAAACTCGGTGTCCACGAACATCGGACCGTGCTCCAGGTCATCAATGCCCAGCTGCGCCGCTTCGGTTTGCGTGACCGAGCACAGGTGCCCAGTCACCTTGATCTTGCGCTTGTGAGCTTCCTGGATGGCGGCGCCCAGTTCGGCACGGGTGATGTTCATGTATGCTTTGAACGAGGTGACGCCCTGGTCGGCCCAGTAGTCCACCAGTTTGCGCGCGTCGTCCGGGCCAGTGAGCTGGTGCATTTGGGCGAAAAACGAATTTGGCCCCTCAAGGTATGGGCCGGTAACGTCAATTTTTGGTCCCGGCATCTTGCCGGCGTCAATCATCTGCTTGATGTTCAGGTCAGCATAAGGTTCCAGGCTGCCGGTAGTGCGCAGGAAAGTGACTCCGGCGGCGAGATAAAGCCGCGGGAAGCTGAAGCCGGCCTCCTTGATCATGATGGGCTGGGCTACCGAGCCATCAAGATTGTGCGCCAGGCCCGCGGCGTAGAACAGATGCTCGTGCATCATGACTAGGCCTGGAACCACCGTGTCGCCCTGCCCATTAAGCACTTTGGCGCTCGGCGGAATGGCCACCGTGGCACTGTCGCCCACCGCCTGAACCTTGCCATCAGAAATAACAATCGTCTGGTCGGCACGTGCCGGCGCTCCCGTGCCATCGATCACGCGCACATGGGTAAGAGCGATGACGGGTGCATCGACCTTGACGTACTTGCGGACATCAGGAGCGAGGGATGAGGCTGACTGCGCGGGCGCGAGGGCCGAAATGAGCGGCAGGACAACGATGAGGGTCAGGAAACGGGTTCGCATGGGGCTCTCCGGGCACGAATCTATTGGGCCGAGCATTGTACCTGAGAGAAGCACTCAGCAATCAGCCATCAGCATTCAGCCTTGAGCCTGGTCAAAGAACGAGCGGGTGCACGCAAGCTAGAAGCCCCGGACTTCAGTCCGGGGATAGTAGTCGCAAAATGAATCCGGGCTTCAGCCCCAGTGTCCATTTTCTGTTCAAGTTCAGGGGCTGAGTGCTGACGGCTGAATGCTGATTGCTGGTTTCAACTGGCCACTCACCGCTGACCACTAGCCACAGCCTTTCGCACTGCTGCCCGCGCCAGAATTCGTGTCGAATCAAGGGTGGGCAAGGGCGACACCTCCGGCGTAACCAGAAGCGGAATTTCCGTGCAGCCTAACACCACGGCGTCGCAGCCCACCGCTTTGAGCCGGCCAATCACCTCAAGGTAGTAAGAGAGCGATTGCGGCTTGAACTTCGCATACACCAGTTCATCCATGATGATCTGGTCAATGCGCTGGCGCTCTTCCGCGTTAGGCACGGCGTGCTCAATGCCTGCGGCTGCCAGCTTCGCGGGATACACCGGGCCTTCCATGGTGTAGCGTGTACCCAGCAGTGCCAGGCGGCGAAAGTTCTCGCGACCCGCCTCGTTCGCCACTTCCTCCACGATGTGCAGCCAGGGCCGGGGCGAGCGCGGCGCCATCAGGTCAAACGCGCGGTGAATTGTGTTATCTGGACAGATCAGGAAGTCAGCGCCGGCCCGCGCCAGTCTTTCCGCCGAAGACAGCATGAGGTCGGCCACACCTTGCCAGTCGTCTGCGTAGATGCAGCGCATGTAGTCGGCCAGGGAATGGGTATGCATAGAGACTTCGGGATGCGTGTGCCTGCCCATCACCGCCGTTGCCTCCAGGCAGATGGTGCGGTAGCAGAGCGCTGCGCCCTCCGCGCTGCAGGCCACGATGCCGATGTGTTGAGTCATGGTAGCTGGTAGTTGCTAGCTGGTAGGTCGGAGCGGCACAGTCTCCAGCTACTACCTACCAACTACATTTCGATTACAAATCTGTCTTGGCCGCGTCTACCGCGTTCAGAAACGCAACTTTTTTCTCTGCCGGCAGAAACGACGCCTCAAACGAATTGCGCGCGATCTCGCGCAATTGTTCGTTCGTAAAGCCAAACGCATCCTGGGCCAACTGGTACTCGCGGCCCAGCGAAGTGCCGAAAATTCCAGGGTCGTCGGAGTTGAGCGTCACCATAAGTCCAGTGTCGAAATACATCTTCAGCGGGTGCTCCTGCAATGTCCGGCAGCAGTTCGTGCGCAAGTTGCTGGTGACGGCAATCTCGATTGGAATCTGGCGCTGCACCAGTTCGGCCATGAGCTCCCGGTCGTACCATGCTGTCAAGCCGTGGCCGATGCGCTCTGCCTTCAGATTCATGGCGCCCCAGATGGATTCAGGCCCGGTCGTCTCG
>DATFDP010000040.1:0-54613 GCA_035252015.1 Terriglobales bacterium | reverse complement strand
TGGCGGGCTTAGCTGGCAGAGCCACTCGTCCTACCTGAATTCAGTACGCGAACACGTCAACCAGCTTGGCAAAATGTTGACCAATCTGGAGGACTTAAAATCGCATGCGACCGAGACTCAGCAGATGGCAATTGAGGCTATGCGGCCGCGGTTGGTCGAAACCGCAAACGCACTCACCAACGCGATTGAGTTGCTGAACGAACGGCGTCACAACGTCTACTTCGGCGAATACCATGATGCGGTACAAACGGTGAGTGAACACGCGGCCTCGCTGCATCAGACACTTGACGCAACGTTGGCCTACGAAGCCGCTAAGGCGAAGCTGAACAGTCTGGAGCTCTCGCCAGCGGCTGAAGCAGGCTCGTAAATCCCAGCATGTTAATCGGGAGCTGCGGGAGCCCTTGCGAGGGCCCCCGCCGCTCACCGGCTTAAGTTCCATGGGATGGTCCTGGAAATCCGATCGAGCGAACACAACCTTCTCACCTAGAGAGCGCAACAGCCAGGGACCTCGTCGCCTATTTGAACAGCTCTTGCCGGGCTGTCGTTCGAATCGCGAGTACCGCTGGGTGCTGCAGTTTCCGTTCAGCACTGATTGCATAGAACTGAGTCCGAACCTCGGTCGTGGTCCCAATTCTTCGCAACGATTTTTGACGCCGAATCTGCCCCTCGGCCACCGACGGAAGCGGAAACACTCCCGCCCCGGTTTCGCCAAATGCCCGTAACAGTGCAAAATCCTCAAACTCGCCCAGGACGTGGGGGCGGATGCCGTTGGACTCAAACCAGAAATCCAGGTTGCGACGGAGCGCCGTGTTATCGGTGGGAAGCAGCATGGGCGCGCCATCGAGCGATCGCGGGAACCTGCGCTGGTAACGAGCCGCGGTCTTCGCGCCCGCCACAAACATCACGCCGCATTCTCCGAGCAGATGGCTGTAAGCGCGGATTTTCAGAGTGGGATCAAGGGGTGAGTCCGACAGCACGACGTCCAGTTCGTGAGTAGCCAAACGGCCCAGCAACTGGTCGGCGCTGGCTTCGCGGCAGACGATACGAACCGCCTCGCGCAGGTGCAGCGCCGGCTCAAGCAGAGTCTGGGCCACCGCTTTCGGCATCGCGTCCACCACTCCCACATCCAGACGCAACGGCCGGCCGATAGGGCGATTCTTAACTACATCCAGCAGTTCACGGCCGAGCGTGAAGATGTCTTCGGCATAACTGAAGACGGTCCTGCCCATTTCTGTCAGCACCAATCGCCGCCCGGAGCGGACGAGAAGCTTATCCCCAAGCTGATCCTCCAGCAGCTTCAATTGGGTGCTGATCGCGGGAGGGGAAACCCTCAGTTCCTCACTCGCCTTGTGAATACTGCCGGCGCGAACCACGGTCCAGAAGTACAACAGGTGATGGTAATTCAACCATTCCATATTCAACCGCCTCCGGCAATCACAGGTAAAGAAACTCAGTTAATAAAAGGTTATCAGAAACGTAGTATTTATGTAGTTTTAGTAAGTTCACGCCGTAGATAGAGTTGAATCAGACGGATGGGATTTGGAGGATGAGATGCGGATTGCCATAAACGTCAGCGATGCTGATCTTGCTGGGGCAGTTCACTCCTATGTCGAGCGCCGATTACGGTTTGCGCTCAGCCGCTTCGGCGGTCGAGTCGGCCAAGTAACAGTGCGGGTGAGCGCAGACGGCCGTGCGAGCAGCCGGTGTCGAATCGAAGCAGAGCTACTACCGTTCGGTTATGTTGCCGTGGAGGAAAGAGACTCTGATCTGTTTTCAGCCATCGATCGGGCCACAGGAAGAATCGGCCGGTTGTTCAGCCGAAAATTAGAGCGAACCCGCGAATCCAGAATAGGTCGTGAATCGGTTCGAATAGCGGCTTAGCTCTGTGCGCCGGGAGGCCCCGGCAGGAAGATAGGAACAATTGCGTTACGGTCCAAGGAGGAAAAAGGCTGTGAACCTAAAAAACATTGTCATCACTGAATCCGACTACGCGCGTCTGCGGCGGCTGATCGAGTCCTCCAGACGTTTCAGGCACCGCGATGCCCAGCATCTCGATGCTCTGGAGCAGGAACTGGAGCGCGCCACGATTGCACGGGCTGAGGAAGTCCCGGATGACCTAGTGACTATGAACTCACGCGTGCGCGTCGAAGACCTCGACAGCGGGCATGTGTATGCCTACCAGATCGTATTTCCACGAGATGCTGATCTGGCCAAGAACCGTATTTCTGTTCTGGCTCCGATTGGCACAGCCCTTCTGGGCTACGGCGCCGGCGCCACAGTCGAGTGGCAGGTTCCATCCGGAATACGACGTCTGCGGATTCTCGGGGTTGAATACCAGCCCGCGGCCGCCGGGATAGCCGCCTGAAACCGAGCATAAATTGTGTCACCCGGGTGGGAGTAGCTGGGAAACTCCGCCCGGGTGAACACAATTCGAGGAGGATAGAAGTATGCCAGTTGATCACATCATGGTAGGCGCGCTGACCGCTGCTTCGATTGCGCTACTGGTCTGGATCGAGATTCGATCGCGCCGGAATTCCGCGGGCGACCAAGAAAAGCGGAGCGACCCCCGGCCGGAGCAGGGAGCAGCGCTGGACAGACCCCACAACAGGAATGCAGCCTAGCTGCAATGAGGAGAGAGGCAACCGTGATCACGGTTCTGGATTTCCTCTACGAACATGGTGAGGGCATCCTTAAGTGGATGATCCTCACCGTATTCCTCTCTGCCTTTAACTCTTCCTATCCCTTGCGGGCTAATGCTTCGGCAAGAATCCTACCTGCTAAGGCTGCAACCGGGCCTGAGAGATAGCAGGCTAACCGTCCATGCACTTGTGTGTTTGTTGCCGCACAGCTTACGGGAGTAAAATCCAGGCACGAGTTTTCTGCCGTGCTGCCAGCATCACAGGTCGAACGGTTCGGGCGTGGTAAGCGGTTCGTCGCCGCCCTGTGTCTTTTTTTGACCTTTGTGGCGGCACTGGGCGAAGCAAGCCACGTCCACTTCAAAGCGAGACCTGCTGATTCACCGATTCGCTGTTCCCTCTGCGTTGCCGCACACTCGGCAAAGCCTGCACCGATCTGCCAGCCGATGCGGTCAAGCCGGGTGTTTACGGCAATTGCTATCCAGCAAAATCCGATTGCTGGTTCTCGGCTTGACACTTCCGACCTGTTCGTTCGCCCACCTCCGTCCGCCAGCTAGCTTCCTGAAAATCCATTTCATTCACAACTAGCTGACACCCAAGGAGGAAGGGTATGTACCTGCGGGCGCGGTTTGCTGTTTTTGTTTTATTCGTTTCACTTGTTTCCTACAACACCGTTTCGTCACAGTCCCTCACGTCGGGCACCATTACGGGCAGGGTCGCTGATCCTACAGGGGCAGTGGTGTCTGGAGCCTCTGTCGAGATTGCGAATCCAGTCAGTGGTTACAAGCAATCGGCTACAACGGATTCGAGCGGAGCCTTCTCTTTCAAGAATCTCCCCTTCAACCCCTACCATCTGCAAGTAAGCGCGAACGGCTTCCAAGCAACTGAGCAGGACGTTAATGTTCGATCCGCTGTTCCGATCAATCTGGCCATAAGCCTGCAAATTGCCGGAACGAGCGAGACGATCAATGTAGAGGCAACGGGGCAAGACCTTTTAGAAAACGACTCCACGGCACACACGGATGTAAACAACATTTTGGCTCAGAGGCTCCCGAAAGAGAGCGTCAGCACTGGATTGAGTTCCGTCATCACCGAAGCTTCGCCGGGCATCGCGGCTGACTCGAACGGTATGTTTCATCCTTTGGGCGAGCACTCTGACACGACCTTCAGCGTGGACAACCAACCCATTTCCGACCAGCAGAGCCGTGTCTTCTCCAACCAGCTTTCCATGAACAACATTCAATCCATGGAGATTATCAACGGTGTGCCGCCTGCTGAATATGGGGATAAGGCTAGCCTTGTGGTGAACGCAACCACACGCTCGGCACTCGGCAGCCCCAAAGCTTTTGGCAGCGTCACAGCAGGTTACGGCTCATTTGGTACCTCTAACGGCACAGTGAGCTTTGGTATGGGGAGCAGCAAACTCGGAAACTTCCTGTCCGTGGATGGCGTCAACAGCGGACGGTTTCTCGATTCGCCAGAATTCTTTCCCATCCATGACAAAGGGAACGTAGCTAACCTGTTTGACCGCTTCGACTATCAGCTTAATGCGTCCAATACCTTTCACCTTGACTGGTGGCTCTCGCGTTCATGGTTTCAAATACCCAACGATTTTGATCAGCTAAACACCGGGCAAGATCAGCGACAGGAGTTGAAGACGTTCAATTTCGCGCCGGGTTACACGCATCTATTCAACACCTACACCCTGCTGACTGCGAATGCGTATGTGCGCCAAGATCGCATTGGGTACTTTCCAAGTGCTGATCATTTTTTTGATGAGCCAGCAACCCTGTCTCAGGGCAGACGGTTGACTAACGCGGGGGCGAAAGTTGACCTGTCATACGTGAAGGGAATTCACAACGCAAAAGCTGGCGTGAATTTCTACCATACATTCCTGTCGGAAAACTTCCAAACAGGGCTAACCGATCCGCTCTTCAACGCTGTGTGTGCGACTGGGTCAGGCGCACCTGTGGTCGCTCCGGGAGTGCTCAACCCAGCGCAGTGCGCGGGTGCAGGATTTTTGCCAAATTCCGCTTTTCAGCCGGGATTGCTACCGTTTGACTTGACGCGGGGAGGATCGCTCTTTGATTTCCGGGATGCAACCGACATTAAGCAGGAGGCTGCTTATGTCGAAGACACGATGACTATTCGGCACTTGAGCGTAATGGCGGGTGTTCGGGGCGACAACTACAACGGTCTGAGCGGTGGCTCTGCGCTCGAACCCCGCGTTGGAGTGTCCTATCAAATACAAAAAACGAGCACCGTTCTGCGGGCATCTTACGGACGCCTGTTCCTGACGCCTTACAACGAAAACCTCATCCTTTCGAGTTCGACAGGACAAGGTGGGCTTGCGCAGCGGTTCGGAGCTTTCGGCGAGCAACCGATCACACCTGCACGGCGCAACATGTTCGATATTGGCTTCGAGCAGGCTGTGGACAGGCACCTGTCCATCTCGGCTGATTACTTCTGGAAATACACGACAGGCGATTACGACTTCGATGTGATCCTGAACACACCGCTTGCGTTTCCGATCCAATGGAAGAAGTCGAAAATTGATGGTTTTTCGGCCCGCATTAACTTTCCAACTTGGCACGGGCTGACCGCTTACAGCGTGATGGGACATGCCCGATCACGATTCTTTGGGCCTGAAGTTGGAGGTTTGATCTTCAATTCTCCGGTTGCGGACACTGGGCCATTTCGTATCGACCATGACCAGATGTTCGAGCAGAACACGCACTTGCAGTATCAGATCGGAAAATCAGGGCCGTGGTTGGGCTTCACTTGGGACTACCAGAGTGGCCTAGTCGCCGGGGCAGTGCCAGATTTCGGAACTGCGCTTACGTTTGATCCTGACCAGCAGGCGCAAATCGGACTGTTCTGCGGCAACACTTTTGCTACTCCGGTCTCCGGGATTACGAATTGCTCTGCTCCCAGGTTCGGCGCGACTCGCGTCAGAATCCCTGCAGCCGCGAGCTTTAATCCCGACACGAATCCTCCCCGTATTGCACCCCGGAACCTGTTCAACGTGGGCGCAGGCATGGATAACGTATTCAAGACTGAGCCGTACCACATTGCTATGACTTTCAGCGTGGTCAACTTGACCAATAAGGTTGCGCTGTACAACTTTTTGTCAACGTTTAGTGGCACGCACTTCGTGACACCGCGAAGCTATCAAGCTTCATTGGGCGTATCGTTCTGAATCGTGTCACCACTCGTGATTGGGAAGGAATCAATGAAGCTGGACCCAGCTTAGATGCGAGCAAAGCGAAGGCAGCGCGTTAATGGGTGCCACACAATTGTTAATCGGCTAGACACAAGCTCCTTCCGAAGGCTCGTACTCAACGGAGGCCCTGATCGTCACGGGTCCGGGGCACTTGTCACCGCCTGCTGCACTTCGAACTTTAGAGCGGTTTCGACAGCGATTACGGTCAACGTTCCTGCTGTTTTCAGCGCAGTCTCTTTGGCTCTCTTCCAGATTGTGTCTTCCCTTGCGGCATCAAGAAATTCATGCCCTTTATTCGTAAGCCGATGCACCATGAAGATCGTTGTGCCGGGAAGGAATCGCGCTTCAATTAGTCCTGCGTCGTGCGCGAGCTTTGCGTGATAGCACAATTCCTGCCGGCTACGTCCCGGTAGCACGATTTCATACCACTGAACCGAACACGGCAGCTTTTCGAGTTGGAGGAGCATGTCGCGAATCAAGTCCAGATCACGCTGCATGAATCGCTCTTTCGTGGGGGGAACACTTCAGAGGGTAGCCCGTTCACTTGGCACAGGCAACCGCGATTCACCTGTGGAAAACCCGGGCGAAATCCTCGACATTCCAAGCCAACTGGTGTCGTTGATCCAGAGTGAAGCCAAGCATCTCAGTGTAAAACGCGATAGAGCGCTGGACATCTTTGGTCTGGTATCGAACTCCCCCAGACACCAATACGGACCTCTTTGCCCCTGTGGACGAACCGCTTTGGTTGTGCTGCATAAAAAATAGCTCCTTTCAAATCGTTGATCGCGAGGACCGGTTACACGTAATCGAATAACGTCATGAATCCGAAATCCATGTGCAACTGCTGATGACAATGAAACAGCGTCATGCCCGGATTGTTGGCCACGAAATCGAAGGCCAGTTCCTGGTATCCGCCGAGCATAACAACATCTTTCATGACGCCTGACGTCGGCTTCCCCATGATGCTTGTCAGCTCAAATACATGTCGGTGGAGATGAATCGGGTGAACGTCGTCGCTTTCATTACGCATGTAGACGCGATAACGTCGGCCTTTGCTCAAGTGAAATGCGGGGGCCTCCATTGTGCTGGTCATCGGATATGCCGCGCCATTAATCGTCCAGCGGTTGAAGCCCTCGATGGCCGCATTGTGTTTGGCGAAGGTCATTTCGAACGTTTCGTCCGGAGCAGGAGCCGTTACAACGGGCTTCCCAAATCTTGTGTAATCCCAGCGGAACTTGGGCGGTGCGATCCATTGGGCCCTACCAGTATGGTTTGCGTATTCGACCACGATTCCCATGCCGTGGCGTCGATCGTCGTCATCCGTGTCGCCCATAATCCAAACGCCGGGATGGTTCATCTCCACGATGGCCGACACTCGTTCGGCCGTCCCGAGCCATAGGAACGGAACCGTTGCCGGGTTCGGCACCGCATTTCCGTCAAGAGCGACGATGTGGAACGCATGTCCAGGCAGCGCCAAGCTGCGGATTTCTGTGGCGCTGCCGTTCAGCACATGGAACAGCACGCGTTGCCCCTGCTTCACCTTAATCGGCTCGCCATGACCAAGCATGCGACCGTTGATGGTAAACGAGGCATAGCCCACCTCATAACCTTTCGGACTGCCCTTTGCCAGCGACGCTTTCATTGCCGACTCGCCCTTCTCCTCAAGCGCCTTCACCTTGGTCGCTGGGGTCAGTACATCCTGCGGCATGTCACCGCCGCGGCTGAACGTCGGCTCGAATTCCTTCAGTACCAGAAAGACCTCTCGGTCGTAGCTCCCCGGCTCGTGCTTCGGTTCGATGTATACGTGGCCCACCTGGCCGCTGTACTGGCCGGCCGAGAGATCCGCGGCTGCACGGTTGTGGGTGTGATAGAAGCGATAGCCCGAAGGCTGCGGCATGAACGATATGCGTCGCTTGCCGCGGGCCGGAATGAAAGGCGTTCCTTCCTCGGCCGCACCATCCACGTCCACAGGAACGAGCTGCCCGTGCCAGTGCAACTGCTCGGGGGTGTCGGTGTCGTTCTGAAGATCCACCGTGACATTTTGCCCTTCCTTCAAGCGGAGCAGCGGCCCCGGAAATTGACCGTTATAAGTCGTCACTGAAATGATCTTTTTCGGCGCGATTTCCACGGGTGTAGCGGCGATGCGGATCGTGTAATCAGGTGCGCCTTCGTTCTGACTACCTCCCTGAATGTGTTCGCCTGGTGAACTCGCATTCGCTATTGCCCGCCCGACCAGCGCGCCGCCAGCAACAACGCTAGCAGTCCTGAGAAAGTTACGTCGCGAAACCCCCATGTCAGTTACTCCTTCGGTTTAGCGGTGCGCTCGACAGCCGCGGCCGCCAAGCTGTGCGCTGCAACCACCGATTGTCCAGCGAGAAATTCTCCCGGGCCCCTGAAGATGAGAAAGACCAAGCAGCAAAACGCGAGCTTTCATTGCGACCTCCTATGCACTGGGATGAACGCACATCCAGACGCCCAACGCCAGAATGATCAATGACACCACAAACCGGTACGTCGTCTGAGGCATGAGCCCAAGGAGGGGTTTGCCCACCAATGTCCCGAAAACCACGCCAGCCGTCGCCAACAACATGGGTCCCAAAGCCGAGGCGATAGCCCCATGCTGGGTTGCCGCATACACCGGCATCCGGAAAACATCCACCAAAAGCGCGATCGCGGTGGCGGTGGCGACGAACGATTCTTTGGAGATATGGAAGCCCAGCAGTGCCGCCGATCGGATTCCGCCCTGGTTCCCGACGAGCCCTCCGAATGCGCCCGACAGAGCCCCAGCGATCCAGGCAGTGGTTCGCCCAAAACGCATCTCCTCGGCCCAGCCGCCAATGCCGACCACGCCGGCGAAGACCAACAAGCCGCCGAGCACGTATGCCAGGACGGCACTGCGAAGCCAAACGTGCAACAGCGCGCCGGCGAGCCCGCCGGCAGCACTCGCAGCGCCGAATGTCACCAGCACGCGACGATTCACGTGTTCCCGAATGAGCGCGAATCGCAAGCTGGTTCCGATGAAGTGAGGGACCGAGACAACGGCAACGGCCAGCTTGGTGCCAAGCGAAACTGCAAGCAGCGGCGTGAGAATGCTGCCAATGCCGAAGCCAGAGATCGAGGCTATGCTGCCTGCAATGATCGCGCCGACTATGATGAGCATCTTGCCGAACATCGCTAATCGGATTCAATATGCTTCTGCTGGATGCGTAAGTACAGGCGTGCCGGGAGTAAGCGCATCGCTGGCAGGCACGACGATGCCCCGGGTGCCCCTCCCGTCAGCTACCATAGCGAGTTGTTGAATAGAATGGTCGGGGAGAGAGGATTTGAACCTCCGACCCCCTGGTCCCGAACCAGGTGCTCTACCAGGCTGAGCCACTCCCCGACATGGACATATGGAAGGATACCGACCGGCGGTACCTCAGAGAACTCCAGAGCACACACTCCCCAAAAAGCGGCGTGCAACACCGCAAACGAACTTCTGAGAATTCCCGCTCGCCAAAATTATAGCATTCATCCTCAGGGGGTCACGCCCGCCAAACTAACCAGCAGACACCCGCGAATGGCAGCCAACGTAAAGGGCCCCAGCATTGCGCCTTCCAAATCAAAAACTGCATACATCTGTGCGACTTCCCCCGGCATCTGCACATCAAATTGGGTTCGTTAGTGGCTGCCGTGGCTTTACATGCGGGGCTGCAATCGCGATCGCGGTAGCACTGTTCGCCTAAACCGTTTGCGGGCCGAAAACGGAGCTTGGCGCGTTTAACGCATCAGCCTGCCGGTAAGCATTCCAGAAATCAAGGCATAAGGCCTACACTGTCACGGACGAGGCATAACCATAGTGAACATTGATCTGAATGGGAGTGCGGTGCTTTCGCCGTGGCGCGGCAGGAATCGGATTAGCCAACGAAGACCGGCAACCTTAGCGGCTGTACTCGCCCTTTGCGGCGCTCTGATCTTTTCTTCCCCGGCGCTGGGCCAAAACTCCGGCATGGGAAGCGACACACCCGCATCGACGTTCTCCCTTCCGGCAGTGGGCACGACGCAACTTCCACCCTCCATCACCGGCAGCAGCGCGCAAAGTCCCTTCCTGGGCAGCACGCCGCAGAAATCCGTACCTGGGGTCTTGAATCTTTCGCTGCAGGATGCTTTGCAGTACGGCCTGCGCTACAACCTGGGACTGCTGCTCTCCGACCAGGGCCAACGGCAGGCGGAAGGCGCGCGCTTGGCGGCACGCAGTCGCTTGCTGCCCAACATCACAACTCGTACCAGCTATACGGCGCAGCAGGTTGACCTGGCTACGTTCGGTATTCCGCCGATCCCCGGTATTCCGCCCATTGTCGGCCCATTTGAAGTGTTCGATGCGCGCGGCTTTGTTACTCAGCGCATACTCGATTTCAATTCGCTGAACAGCTTGCGTGCGCAGTCGGACACCGCCAAGGCGGCACGCTATAGCTATCAAGACGCGCGCGACACAGTAGTGCTGGTGGTAGGCGGTTCCTACATGCAGGCAGTAGCCAGCGCGGCCCGCATTGACGCCGTTCGTGCCCAGTTGCAAACTGCAACCGCCCTGTATCAGCAGTCGTTGGATATGAAGAACGCTGGCCTGGCCGCCGCCATTGATGTTCTGCGCAGCCAGGTGGAAATGCAGGCGCAGCAGCAACGGCTACTCGCAGTGCAAAATGAGTTTGAGAAACAGAAGCTTGCCTTGGCGCGCACCATCGGCTTGCCCACCGAACAGGCCTTCACATTGACAGACACGATGCCCTTCACGCCCGCACCGCCCATCACCTTGCAGCAGGCGATTGACGAAGCCTTTCGTTCGCGTGCCGACTACCGCAGCGCGCAAAGCCTGGTGCATGCGGCGGAGATGGCCAAAAGGGCCGCTAACGACGAACGCTTGCCTTCGCTGAGCTTTAATGGCGATTATGGCGACATCGGCAATCGCCCTACCACTTCGCACGGCACTTTCACCGCTGGTGCGGCGCTCAAAATTCCTGTTTTTCAGGGTGGCAAGGTGCGCGCCGACCAGTTACAGGCGGACGCACGGCTACAGCAAAGAAGCTCGCAGCTGGAAGATATGCGTGGCCGGATCGAGTACGAGGTGCGCGCCGCCTTTTTGGATTTGAAAACTGCTGCCGATCAGGTGAACGTAGCCAAGAGTTCGGTGGACCTTGCCACCCAGCAATTGGGTCAGGCACGCGACCGCTTTGCCGCCGGAGTTACCGATACCATTGAGGTGGTGCAGGCACAGGAGGCGCTGGCGGCCGCCAACGACAATTACATTTCCGCGTTGTTCGCGCACAATCTGGCCAAGCTCTCGCTGGCGCGCGCGTTGGGAGTTGCGGAAGAAGCGTCGCAGAAATTCTTGGGAGGAAAGTAAGTGGCAGATCAGCAAACGACAACCCGGCCACCTGTGGAAGGCGAAGCTGCGCCGCGGGAGCCCTGGCCTGAGGAGGCGGGCCCGCCCACGCGCAGAGGCCGTGCCCAGGGCTATTTTCACGCCCATCCCCGAGCCAAGTGGGTGCTGCTTGCCCTGCTCATCATTATTGTTGTTGCCGCTTACGCGGTGTGGAGCTATTACGCCTCGCGGGAATCCACGGACGACGCCCAAATTGATGCGCACATAGTTCCTATCAGCGCTCGCGTCGCTGGAACCGTCGAGAAGGTAAATGTGGATGACAACCAGTACGTAGAGGCCGGAACCGTTCTGGTGCAACTCGACCCAACTGATTATCAGGTTGCACTGAACCGCGCCCGAGCAGAACTCCAGGATGCCATGGCCACATTGCAGGCGGCGCGCACCGGCGTTCCGCTCACCCATACCACGACTTCCAGCACCCTGAGCAATGCCCAGGCCAGCCTGCGGGCGGCACAGGAGGAAGTAAGTGCCAGCGAGGCTCGCCTGCGGGAGGCGCAGGCGGAGTACAAGCTGGCAACCGACGACGTCAAGCGCTTTGCCCTGCTGATCAAGAAGGATGAAATTCCGCAGCAGCGTTATGACGCGGCGGTCACGGCGGAACAGCAAGCGGCGGCGTCCGTAGATGCCGCACGCGCTGCCGTTGCCAATGCGCAGAGTCACGTGGCTCAGGCCCAGGCCATGGTTCAGGGAGCGGAAACGGCGCCCCAGCAGGTGGCCATTACCCGTGCTAAGGCTGGGTCAGCTGAAGCCAACGTGGCCCGGCTGAAGGCGGCGCTGCAACAGGCTGAGCTCAACCTGCAGTACACCGTGATTCGCGCTCCCGTGACTGGGGTCGTCAGTAAAAAGACAGTGGAGCCGGGGGAAGTCATCCAGCCCGGACAGCCGGTGCTGGCATTGGTGAACCTGGAGGATGTGTGGGTGACGGCTAACTTCAAGGAGACCCAACTGAGGAACATGCGCCCCGGGCAACCGACCAAAATCGAGGTCGATGCCTATGGTCGCACCTATAACGGCCACGTGGACAGCATTGGCGGCGCTACCGGCGCACGCTTCAGCCTGCTGCCGCCGGAAAATGCCACCGGCAATTACGTCAAGGTGGTGCAACGAGTGCCGGTGAAGATCGTATTCGAGAAGGGACAAGACCCGCATCACCTGCTGCGGCCGGGAATGTCGGTGGTTCCCACCGTACTTACCAAGTAGCGCATGGCTAACAACGGCACCGAATCACGCGGTCAGCCTTACGTCAATCCCTGGCTGATTTCTGTCGCCGTGATGCTGGGCACCTTCATGGAGGTGCTGGACACGACAGTGGTTAATGTGTCCCTACCCCACATCGCCGGCAACCTCTCAGCCACCGTGGACGAAGCCACCTGGGTTCTGACCTCCTATTTGGTGGCCAATGCCATCGTTTTGCCGCTCACTGGCTGGCTCTCCAATCACTTCGGGCGCAAGCGCGTGCTCATGACCTCCATCGCCGGGTTCACCATCGCCTCGGTTTTCTGCGGCATGGCCCCCAACCTGCCCGCGTTGATCATCTTTCGCGTGGTGCAGGGGGCGTGCGGCGGCGGCCTGCAACCGCTCTCCCAGGCCATCATGCTGGAGGCGTTCCCGCCCGAGGAGCGCGGCAAGGCCATGGCGTTTTGGGGGCTGGGCATTGTGGTAGCGCCTATGCTGGGGCCGGTGATGGGCGGCTGGATTACAGACAGCTATAGTTGGCGCTGGATTTTCTACATCAACTTGCCGGTGGGCGTCGCCGGACTGGTCATGTCCAAGTTGTTCATCTTTGACCCGTCTTATATCAAGCGCCAGGCCGGTGGCGTGGATTACTGGGGGATCGGCTTCCTGGCGGTGGGCATTGGCGCCCTGCAGGTAATGCTCGACAAGGGCCAGGAGGAGGATTGGTTCGGCTCGCACTTCATACTTATCTTGGCCCTACTCGCCGCGGTGGGCTTGTCGGCGTTCATAATTCACGAACTGTTGGATTGGCACCCTGTCGTCAACCTGCGAATATTCAAGCAACGTACCTACGCCACAGGTGTCTTCCTGATGACCACACTGGGCTTCGGCCTCTATGGCAGCATGGTGCTGATTCCCATCCTGCTGCAAACCTTGCTCGGATATCCCGCCATGAATGCCGGCTTGGCCATGCTGCCCCGGGGATTGGGATCGTTCATTGCCATGCCCATTGTGGGGGCGTTGCTCTCGAAATTTGAAGCGCGAAAGCTCTTGACTGGCGGCTTGCTGGGCGCGGCTTTCAGTATGTACGCCCTTTCGCACCTCAATCTGAATGCTGGTTATTGGGATATTGCCTGGCCGCAATTCATCCAGGGTTTCGCTCTCGGCTTCATCTTTGTGCCCCTGACCACGGCCACGCACGATCCTATTCCCAAGGAGCAGATGGGCAACGCCACCAGCATCTTCAATGTTATGCGTAATCTCGGGGGCAGCATGGGCATCGCAGGCGCCACTACAATCGTGGCGCGCAATACGCAGACTCACATTAACGATCTCATTACGCACGTGACCGGCTATGACATGGCCACACGGCAGATGCTCAACGCCGCCCGCGCCGGGTTCATGAGCAAGGGCATGGACTTCGCCACCGCGACCCACCAGGCTTATGCCGCGATCTTCGGCATGATTGCCCGCGAGTCATCCATGATCTCCTTCAACGGCGCGTTTTTCTTGCTGGGAGTTCTGTTCCTGGTGGTTACGCCCCTCATCTTGCTGATGCGCAAGCCCAAGCACAAAGGGGCAGCGGTTGCGGCGCATTGAAACACGGGACTCAGAGCTCAAGAGTCAGGAGTCAGAACCTATCTCATAAATCCGTTTTGAAAGGGCGTGGCTTCAGCCATGCCGTCAAGAGCCGAATAGACACTGGGCTTTACCCCTGAGGGAATCTGCAGTTACGCACTTGTTCCTTATGATCGCTTCTCAGATTCTCAACACTCAGGTCCACCTGCCCTAAAACACATGCCCAAAGCCGACGATCGAGGAGGCATTGACAACTCACCCCACTTAGTTCTAGTTAGTCCGGATTCCCCTGCTGACTCTCGCCTACTGACTCCTGACTCTTGCATTTACAATTAGCGGCTGACATCATGATTGCCCTCACCGCCGCCGCACTGCTCACGCCCCGAGAACGAATCGAGCAACCACTGCTGCTGCTGGATCACGGCAAGATCGCGGAGGTGACCTCGCGCGCGGCTCGAGACATCCCGAAAGGCGCCCGCAATTTCGATTTTCCTGGAGCGGTGCTGGCCCCGGCTTACCTCGACATCCACATTCATGGCGGGATGGGACACGACGTGATGGAACCAAACGCAGGCGGGCTCGCCCGTTTTGAAGGCTTCTTGGCGCAGCAAGGGGTGACCGCCTACCTGCCGACCACCGTGACCGCGCCGGAAGAGAATATTCTGCGTGCCCTGGATTGGCTGGCAAAGAGAATCGAAAAAGGTGCAGCCGGAGTCGGCGCGCGTCCTCTCGGCATTCACCTGGAGGGACCTTTCATCAGCCATACCAGGCGCGGCGTCCATCCACCCGAATATTTGGTAGCGCCGACGCTCTCCCGATTTGAACGGTTCTGGCAAGCGGCTCGGGGGTGCATCAAGGTAATGACCATTGCCCCGGAACTAGAAGGAGCAATGGAGGTGATTGCGGAAGCCTCGCGGCGAGGAGTGTGCTGCAGCATTGGCCACTCCGATTCTGACCTGCCGACAGCGAGAGCGGCTGTAGCTGCGGGGGCGCACCACTCTACTCACACTTTTAACGCTATGAGCCCGCTCGATCATCGCCAACCCGGCCTGCTGGGCGCTGTGCTCACCGACCCGACGGTCACCGCCGACATCATTGCCGATGGCATCCACCTGGACCCCACTGTCGTCCAACTGTTCTTAAGAGCTAAGGGAACTCAAGCAGCCGTGCTGATCACGGACGCCATCAGCGCCACCGGCATGCCCGAGGGTCGCTATCGCCTGGGTTCGTTCGAGGTTGAAGTCAGAGGCAACAAGTGCACTCGAGGCGATACGCTGGCGGGCAGCGTGCTGCGCATGGATCAGGCTGTCCGGAATGTCATGCAATTTGCCGGCTGGAGGCTGGAAGAAGCCGTTCAGTTAGCTAGCGCCAACCCGGCCGCAGTGATTGGGGAAAAAAGCAGATGCGTTCTTGCGGCGGGAGCGGATGCCGACATTGTGGTTCTCAGCCCCCGCGGCGAGATCGAAAGGACTATGATCGCCGGCAGAGTGGATTAGTGCCGCACCATCACGCTCAACCGTTTTCAGATTTAGCAACGCTGCCATAGGCCGAACATCAGAATGTGCAACGGAGGAATGTAATGAGCACCCAAGGAACATCTCGCATGCAGTATCGCCGGCTGGGCCGCACCTCGGCGATGGTTTCGGCCATTGGCTTGGGATGCATGGGCATGTCGGAATTTTACGGGCCGCGCAATGACCAGGAATCCGTTGACGTCATTCACCGCGCTCTGGAACTCGGCCTCAACTTCCTCGATACCGCTGACGCCTACGGAATCGGTCACAATGAAGAACTGGTGGGCAACGCCATCCGTGATCGTCGCGAAAAGGCCTTTCTGGCCACCAAGTTTGGCAACGTTCGCACCCCGGATGGCGGCTGGGCCGACATCAATGGCCGTCCGGAATACGTGCAGCAGGCGTGCGAGGCCAGCCTGAAGCGCCTTGGTCTGGAAACCATTGATCTCTATTACCAGCATCGGGTGGACCCCACGGTGCCCATCGAAGAAACGGTTGGCGCAATGGCGCGCCTGGTCGAACAGGGCAAGGTGCGCTATTTGGGTCTCTCGGAAGCGGCGCCGCAAACCATTCGCCGCGCTCACAAAGTGCACCCCATCGCCGCTCTGCAAACCGAATACTCACTGTGGACGCGCGATCCGGAAGGGGAGGTCATCCCGACCTGCCGCGAACTGGGCATTACCTTTGTCGCCTACAGCCCGCTGGGACGTGGGTTTTTGACCGGCAAAATCCAGAATCTAGATGATCTTGCGCCCGATGACTGGCGCCGTCGCAATCCGCGTTTCGAAGACCACAACCTGCGGCGCAACCTTGAACTGGCAAAACGGGTTGAGAGCTTTGCCCGAGAAAAGAAATGCACGCCCGCGCAGCTGGCATTAGCGTGGTTGCTGGCGCAAGGCGAGGATATTGTTCCCATTCCGGGCACGAAACGGCAGAAGTACCTGGAGGAAGACATTGAGGCGGTTCATATCCGATTGAGCACAGAAGAGTTGGCCCGCATTGAAAAAGCCGCACCCAAGGGCGTCGCCGCCGGCCAACGTTACCCGGAGGAGGGCATGCGCCGCGTCAACCTGTAGGGTTTTTCCGCATACAGGGCGCAAGCATTTGGCGGCCCAGGCAAATAACGGCATTTGGAACTCGAAACCTGAAACTTGAAACTTCGATTCTCGTCACTGAACCGCCTCCAGCCATCATGTAATATGAGCTTTTTCCGGGCCGCTGGTCCGGGCTGGAGGCCTTCTTGACCACTCATAAAATTCGCGTCATTCAGTATGGAGTTGGGCCCATCGGCGCCGGAATTGTGCGCCTGATGCTGCAGAAACCGGACATTCAAATAGTCGGGGCTATTGATCTGGATCCGCAGAAGGCAGGCAAGGACCTGGGCCGGATTGTTGGCGCGGAGCATGACTTGGGAGTAATCATCCGGAGCGAGGCCCGCGATGTCCTACGCGCTGGCGCCCATGTGGTGGTTCACACCACTTCGTCTTATCTCGCCCAGGTCTCCGACCAGCTCATTGGCTGTTTGCAGGCCGGCAGCAACGTGGTCTCAACCTGCGAGGAACTGGCTTATCCTTTCCGCAAACATCCCGATTTTGCTCAGCAGCTGGACCGAGCCGCGCGCGAACACCGAGTGGCCCTCCTGGGCACGGGCGTAAATCCCGGTTTTGCCATGGATAAGCTGGTGCTTACGCTTTCCACCGCCTGCCAGGAAGTGCGGCAGGTGAATGTGCGCCGGGTGGTGGACGCATCGCGCCGCCGCCTTCCCCTACAGAAGAAAGTAGGCGCCGGCATGACCGTGGAGCAATTCCGGGCACAGGTGCAGGCCGGGGTCATCAAGCACCACGGGCTGCCGGAATCCGCGGCTATGATCGCCGACTCGCTGGGCCTCGGCGTGGACACGATCGAGGAAAGCATCGAGCCCGTGGTAGCGCAGGAGACGGTGCGCAGCGAGTTTCTGGAAGTTGCACCCGGGCGGGTCAGAGGCGTGCGCCAAGTGGCCCACGGTCTGGGTGACGGACAGGAGAATGTGCGCCTGGAGCTGGAAATGTACCTGGGCGCACCGGAACCTGTGGATTCAATTCAGATTAGCGGTGTTCCCGACCTCATGCTGGCCATTCCTGGGGGCATCCACGGCGACTTGGCCACGGCAGCCATTGCCGTGAATTGCATTCCTGCGCTGCTGGAGGCCAAGCCTGGCCTGCTCACGTCGCGGGACATTCCCATGCGTTTCCTGCCAGGAGTAGCACAACTACAGACTGTAGGTGCGTAATGCTCCGCGGTAGGGATCTTGCTTCCAAGGTGGGATGGTCCAATTTACCCAATTACCCGATTACTCGATTACGCAAGCTAGTTGGGTTTTTTTCCGTTCAGACGGTAACGGGAGAAGGCGCGGGTGGCAGCGCGTGCCAATTGTTCCAAGTTGGAAGCGGCCTCGCCCTCTTCGTCCGCCTCCGGGCGCAACGCCTGGCGCAGCTTTTCGCGCAGAGTGGAGTCCTGATTTATAACCTGGCAATAGAACCACAGGAAATGACGCATCTGGTCCAGGGCCGACTTCAGGGTCTCCAGGGCTTCCACGCTGACCGGTTCTTCCTCCGGATCGGCCGGAGTCTGCATGGCAGCTAAATTGAGCTCCTGCTGAATCACCCTCAAGTCTTCGGCAACGCGCTCGATGCGAGCTGTGACTTCGTCCATGGCCCTGTTCCCTTCTCCCGCACGTGCCTGCGCACGATGCAAGAAGACAAGGCTACCTTCTCACCCACAGGTTGCAGCAGCCAGATGTCCTGTGTCCATGAGCCTTGGTAATGGAAACGTTACTTCCGGTGGAAGCCGCTCCCAGCGGGCATTTCCGAGCGGCCTTTCAGCGTAAAAACAGACTCGGAAGTAACCGCTTTCCAGTCGCCGGCATGCCCGCCAGAAAACGTCAAACCGCGGACCGCCGTGGACCGCGCACAAAGTGAACAATCAACGAGATCACCGCCACTATTAGCAGCAGGTGAATGAGCCCGGAAGTAACGTGCACCGCCAACCAGAAGATCAGCCAAAGCACCAGCAGTACAAAGAACAACCACAGGAAAATTCCCATGGCAAAGCCTCCTTCGGCCTCGGTTTACGAAAGCCGTAATGGACTTAGAAGAGGGTGTGTAAAGAGCAGGTTGCACCCTCTCGAAGCCGAGGAGGAACGCCTCCTGATACTGCCATAACGGCTGTTTCTTAAGCCTTTTAGCTGATTTGTGTTACAAACCTTGCTGTGCAGAGCGCGAGGGCGGCGCGCGGAGGTCTGGTCCGGAGTATCGGGCGCTGGAGCCTGGCCGCGCTCATGGTCAACTCCATCATCGGCAGCGGCATCTTTGGTCTGCCTTCGTTGATTACCCGCCAACTTGGGGCCGCCGGGCCGGTGGCCTGGGTAGCTGCCGCAGTTTTCAGCGGCATCATCATGCTCTGCTTCGCGGAGGTGGCCTCGCGCTTTACCGAGACTGGCGGGCCTTATCTGTATGCCCGGGTTGCTTTCGGACGCTTCACCGGGATTCTGATGGGCTGGCTTACCTGGCTGGTCCGGCTGGCTTCCGCGGCAGCCAACGCAAACCTGTTCATCATTTACCTGGCAGAATTCTGGATACATGCCCAGGCGCCCCTCCCGCGGGTAGTGGTGCTTACCGCGCTGATCGGCATGCTGACCGCCATCAATTACTGGGGCGTAAATGCCGGCACACAGCTCAGCAACGCATTCACGGTAGCCAAGTTGCTGCCGCTGGTGGTGTTCATCCTGCTAGGCGGCGTGTACCTGCTAAGTCACCATCAATCGGTCCAGATTGGATTCGTCAATACCGGCCACGGTTCCTGGCTGGATGCCATGATCCTCATGGTCTTTGCTTATGGCGGATTCGAAGGCGCGCTCCTGCCCATGGGAGAGGCCAAGGATCCGCGCCGCGACGCTCCTTTTGCGCTGATTGCCGCGCTCGTCATCTGTGCCGTGGTGTACACGCTAGTGCAGGTGGTGGTGATGGGCGTGCTCGCAAACTCTGCGGCCAGCGACCGCCCACTGGCCGCGGCAGCGCATCTCTTCATGGGCGAGCTTGGGACCACCTTCATTACGGTAGGGGCGTTACTCTCCGTCTACGGCTATTTGGCTTCGATGACCTTAAATGTGCCACGCCTTACCTTCGCCCTGGCTGAGCAGGGCGACTTTCCCCAGGTGTTCGCGGCCGTGCACCGGCGTTTCCGCACGCCCTATGTTTCCATCCTGGTGTTCGGGGTGCTGCTCTGGGTCCTGGCCTTCACCCGCAGCTTTGAATGGAATGTTGTGCTTTCAGCGATAGCCCGATTGTTTTACTACGGCATCGTGTGCGCTGCCCTGATCGTGCTGCGCCGCAGTGCTCCCGGCGAAGCTCGTTTCCGCCTGCCGGGAGGACCCGCATTCGCCATGATTGGAATTGCGCTTTGCCTGGTATTTCTGACCGCCATGCAGCGCGGCGCCTTCTACATTTTGGCCGTTGTAGCACTCATTGCCTTTTTGAACTGGTTGTGGGCAAACCGTCGCGCGGGGCATCCTGCATAGAGACCTTCGTGTAGCAATCCATGCCTAAAGTCGGTTTTGACTCGCATGTTCGCCCCGCTCAGTTGACAGACGCATTGTGTGTTCAGGCACGCGGGTGGTACGCTACGCCCTTCCCATGAAACGGCTCTTGGGGACGCTGCTTCTGCTCTCATGTGCGGGTGCGCACGCCTTTGCCGCTCCTGCTAACTACATCCTGCAAAAAGATGTGGCCGTTCCCATGCGCGATGGAGTGGTGCTGCGCGCTGACATCCTGCTTCCGAGCCGCACTCGCCGCTTCCCTACCTTGGTCTACCGTACTCCCTACAACAAGGAAGAAGCGCTCAAAGGCTACTTGACCTTTCAGCACGCGGTGGATCGGGGCTATGCCGTGGTGGTGCAGGATGTGCGCGGGCGCTACGCCTCCAGCGGAGACTTCGCAGCCTATCAGAATGAGGGTCGTGATGGTTATGACACCATCGAGTGGGCGGCACGACAGCCCTGGTCCAACGGCAACATTGGCACCTTTGGCCTGTCCTACCCCGGCGCTGTTCAATGGTTGGCAGCGGTTGAAAACCCACCCCACCTGGAGGCCATGGTCCCGGCCATGACCTTTTCCACTCCGCGAAACTTCTTTTATTCCAGCGGCGCATTCGACATGTCGTGGATTGCATGGATCTGGGACGACATCGCGCCCGACCTGCGCGTAAAGAAGAACCTGCCTGGCCCAAGAACCTACCAGGAAGCGGAGGTCGCCTGGCCGAAGACCAAAAATAAGATGCTCTGGACGGTTCCCCTGAATTCCCTTGCCGAGTTGCGCGGCGTAGCGCCGTTCTACTACGAGTGGCTGCGCCATCCGCCCGACGACCCATGGTGGAACTGGGCCGAACTGCGCGACAAATACGCGCGCGTGCATGCCGCCGTGCTCAATCTCTCCGGCTGGTACGACGAGGATTACGGCCCGGAGGGCGCCACCACGAACTATCTTGGCTTGCTCGTCTCCCGCAAGGCTCAGCGCGATCCGCGCACGCACTTACTCATTGGGCCCTGGATTCACGGTGTTCAGGAAACGGCAAAGACCAAGTCTGGTGAGCGCGAATTCGGTCCCGCCGCCGCCATCAATTATGACCAGGTTGTGCTGGACTGGATGGACCATTACCTGCGCGGCATCAACAACGGCGTGGAGCGGGAAAACCCAGTGCGCCTGTTCCTGATGGGCGAGAATCGCTGGTGCAATGAGCCGACGTGGCCGCCGGCGGATGCCAAGTCAACTTCGTTTTATCTGGCGGGTGGGGGACCAGGGAAAAGAGGCGGCACGCTGGCTCAGGCGGCGCCCTCCGAAGAAGAGTTCAGCGTCTTCACCTCCGATCCTGCGCATCCGGTCATTGATCCTTATGCGGGCAGGCTGGGCGCCCACGATTTCCGCGAATTGGCTAAGCGGCCGGATGTGCTGATATTCGACTCTGAGCCCCTGACCAAAAACATTGTCGTGCTTGGCCCAATTACGGCGGAGATTTATGTCTCCTGCGACTGCCCGGATTTTGACCTCTGGGTGCGGCTGCTGGATGTGGCGGCCGACGGCACCGCATTCAATCTCATGAGTCCCGGCAACGATGTCCTTCGTGCCAGTTACCGCGAGCCGCAGGCCAGGCGCCAGTTACTCACGCCAGGACAGACTTACAAGCTGACGCTGCCCAATATGCGAACCGGCAACGTATTCGCTGCAGGGCACCGCATTCGGGTGCAGATTTCGAGCTCACTCTTTCCCGATTTTTCGCGCAACTTGCAGAGCGGCGAGTTGGAGACAACATCGGCCACCCTGCGGAAGGCGGAAATTCGCGTTTACCACGACCGCGAGCACCCTTCGCGCATCGTGCTGCCGGTTGTGCCGCGATGAAGGCTGGGCGACAAATGTTTCTCCCTGTCATCCTGAGCGAGGACGCGCCACCCGGGGTCCCTGGCGAGCGCGGTTTTGGCTCGCCTGGGTGGGAGATGCGCGTCCGACTCGAAGGACATTGCGTTGACTGACGATGGGATGCGATTCAGGAGCTAACTTGCGAACCGTACTTCTATTCTTACTAACAATGGCGCTGGCCGGCGCCGCTTTTGCCGACCGCCAACCTGTACTCAAACAGATTGCTCTGCCGCATCCGTACTACTACCGCGAGATGTACCTGCCGCAGCTTACCACCGGCCCGAGTTCGGTGGCCTGGTCGCCGGATGCGAAGGAAGTTGTGTATTCCATGGCCGGCTCCTTGTGGCGGCAGCCCCTGGATTCGGACACTGCGGTGCAACTGACTGCCGGACCGGGTTACGACTACCAGCCCGACTGGTCGCGAGATGGGCGCTGGATTGTTTATGCAACTTACGACAAAGATGCCATCGAATTGCACGCGCTCGATTTGCAAAGCGGGCAGTCGAAGCAGCTCACTTCCGGCGGCAATGTCAACGTCGAGCCACGCTTCTCGCCTGATGGAAAACGCATTGCGTTTGTCAGCACCGCCTACAACGGGCGCTTCCATATTTTTGCCGGCGATTTCAGCGACGGGACGCTCAGCAACGTGCAACGCCTGACCGGCGAAACCCGCAGTTCCCTTCCCCGCTACTACTATAGCCAGTTCGATACCGAAATCAGCCCTACCTGGTCGCCTGATGGAAATGAGTTGGTCTTCGTCTCCAATCGTGGCCACATCTATGGCTCCGGCGGATTCTGGCGGATGAAAGCAGAGCCCGGAGCGGAAGCGCGCGAAATTTATTACGAGGAAACTACGTGGAAGGCCCGGCCGGACTGGTCGCCTGACGGCGCCCGCCTGGTTTACAGCTCCTATCTCGGCCGGCAATGGAACCAGCTGTGGATGATGCCTGCAAACGGCGGCGATACTTTCCCCGTCAGCTACGGTGAATACGACAACACCGCGCCCCGCTGGTCGCCCGATGGTAAGCACATTGCCTTTATTTCGAATCGCGGCGGCAACACTTCGCTATGGATTCAGGATGCAGTTGGCGGGGCGCAGCGACAGGTTCAAATCAGAGAGCGCCGTTATCTGAAGGCGATGGGCCGACTGAGCATCACCGTGCTGAACGAGGCTGGCAAGCCCACACCAGCGCGTGTTTTCGTGATCGGTCCCGACCGACGTGCCTACGCCCCCGATTACGCATGGATGCATGCCGACGACAGCCTCGATCCATCGCGACAGGCGTTTGAAGCGCACTACTTCCACACTCTGGGCCACAGTGAGCTGACGGTTCCCGCTGGCTCGGTTTCGGTCCAAGTGATGAAAGGCTTCGAGTACAAGGTGGAGAACCAGGATGTCACCATGGGGACCAATGGGCGCGGTGGGATCACATTTCACCTGCACGCGCTTAAGTGGTCGAATGCAGCGGAATCACCAGGGACGAAGGGCGTTGCAAGCAACGCCTCCACAAAAAATGATCGTTGGGTCAGCGCCGACCTGCATGTACACATGAATTACGCCGGCGTTTATCGCAATACGCCGCCGCACCTGGTACAGCAGGGCGAAGCTGAAAATCTGGGCATCATCGAGGACCTGGTAGTCAACAAAGAAGTACGCATTCCGGATATCACCTATTTCCGGGTTGGACCAGATCCCGCCTCGACGCCGGACATGCTGCTCATGCAGAGCCAGGAATTTCACACCAGCTACTGGGGGCATCTCGGTCTGCTCAACCTGATGCACAATTTTCTGCTTCCCGGTTACGCCGCCTACCCCAATACAGCGGCGGCGAGCCTTTATCCCACCAACGCTGATATAGCCGACCTGGCGCGCGCGCAGGGCGCGCTAGTGGGCTACGTGCATCCTTTCGATACTTTCCCTGATCCGGCCAACCCAGCGCCGCTCACCGATGAACTACCGGTGGACGTGGCATTGGGCAAGGTGGATTACATGGAAATTCTCGGGTTCAGCGATCACAAGTCCACTGCTGCAGTGTGGTACAAGCTGCTGAATTGCGGCTTCCACATCCCCACAGGCGCGGGCACTGATGCCATGGCCAACTTCGCCTCGCTGCGCGGTCCGGTGGGCTTGAACCGGGTGTACGCGGAGTTACCGTCCGGGTCCACCAATATTCGTCGGTTCCTTACTTCCCTGCGACAGGGCCACACCTTCGCCAGCAACGGCCCCCTGTTGCGCTTCAGCATGGAAGATCAGACCATCGGTAGCCAAGTGAAACTGCCGGTGGGGACCAATCAGGTGAAGTTCACAGCCGCGATGCGCTCCATTGTTCCCGTAGATCACCTGCAGGTACTTTGCAACGGAAGTGTGGTGCGGGAAATCGCGCTCCACGGAACACGCGAGTCAGCCGACTCGCGGGGTACTGTCCCAATTTCGAAAAGCGGGTGGTGCATTCTGCGGGCGTGGAATGCAAAGGCAGAACTGCCGGTGCTGGATTTATATCCATACGCCACCACCAGCCCCATCTACATCAGCGTGGGCGGAGAACCAACACGCTCAGCCAAGGACGCGGCTTACTTCGTGGCCTGGATTGACCGCTTATCGCAAGCCGCGGGCAGCTATCCGGACTGGAGATCAGCGGCCGAGAAACAGCACGTGATGAAACTGCTTTCTGATGCGCGCGCTGTCTACGCACAGCAGACACAATGAAAATGGGGATGGGATGCCCATCCCCGTTTTGTTCGATTGAAGCTCTTTTCAGTGCGTGTACGGCGGCACGGCATTGAACAACATGCTCAGCCCGGCACGCCGGCGCAGTTCGCCGAGCACCGCCTGGGCCGCGTTCTGATAGGTGCGGCTGGGATCGGAAGGCGTTGGATCTGACCACACGGCCTCATAAATGAGCTGGGCCGCTTCGCGAATGTCCATGCACAACGCGGCCTCCAGTTGCTCCATGCGCTCCGCCGCCTGGTTGTAGCACGTTTTGCAGATGGCCGCCGGTTCGTTGCTCTGGCGATGATTGCGTTCCAGCGAGCAGCGAAACGCGGCCGCCGGGTTGATCTGGGTGTGGCTGGCGTAAAGCTGCGATTTGTATTCCCTGAGGAAGCGCTCCCGCTCTTCCGGGCTGCGCGGGGTGTTATAAGCAGGCGCTTGCGGTTCGCTGCCCAGCGCCTGCTCGATTTCCGCTCGCAAGTTCTCCAATTCGTGCTTCAGTTCCGTGGCCGGTACGGGAGCGGCACTGGAAGCAATGCGCTCTGGGCATCCGCAGTAAGGGCAGGCGGTTAGGTCGGCAGCGTAGTAAGTCTTGCAATTGGCGCAGGGTAGGCCATAGCCGATGCGGCGGCTGGCCCGCTCTGGGGCCGCCGGTTCGCTGCGGCGGGGTTCAGCACCCGGCGTTGCGTTGCGGCGCGGCACTTGCGTGTTCGATTGGCTTTCCGGGTTCCAGGATGACCGGTTCGGATCCATGCTGCCTCTCCTGCGTTGTTGGCACGGCGGTAGGGGCCGCGCCAGAGGATATGTGTGCCTTGCGGCCAGGTTCGACCGCACGAACACGTCTAAGGAAGTGGCATTTCCGGTACCAAAGGAAGCTGTTGCAATCAAAGGGACTTAGCTTTGCGAGATCGGGCAATACACGTCTCAGTTTGAGAATTGAGACGAATTGAGTTAATCCCAGGCGGAAATCGAGACAACGCTTTGTGGCTCTGGATCGCCGGTGGGCCTATTTGACTAGCTGTCGGACCTCTTGTAACGTGTACTGAGGCATTTACCCGCTTCTGATTCCCCGGAGGTACGGATGTTTGAAGGCCTTTTCCAACCCATGCACCTGCTGGTGATCTTCGCGATCGCCCTGTTTGTCTTCGGTCCCAGGAAGCTTCCCGAATTGGGAAAGGGGATCGGCGAAGGCATCAAGGCACTCAAGGAAGGTCTGCGCGACGAACCGAAAGCCGCCGCCACTACCGCCAGCGCCAGCGAGAAAACGGGCGACCCAGTCACAAAAAGCTAATTTGTCGCTTGTTGAGGGTTGGTCCACTCGGTACTTTTCCTGCCAGTTTGCGCTGTTAGCCCCAATTCTTTATACAACCTGTTAGACCAAATTACCGGGACGAACCAAGTGGTTTGCTGCGCTTGCCCGCAAGCACCTCCAGGGGAGGAAAAGACTCGGGCTGGGTGAAGGTGCGTTCTGGCGGCTGGACTCCGGCATTAACGGCGTGCACAAACATATCAATCGCCATGCCGGTATTAGCGGGATTCACGACCGTGGCAGCTAACAACCCACTCCGCACCCATGCCTGGCCGGTCTGCGGCAGGCCATCGCAGCCCGTATAAGGCAGACTAAGCCAGCGGTCGCGCTCAGTGATGCTGGTTTGCTCCTGGAAGGCCTTGCGGGCACCCAGAGCCATGGAATCATCCTGCCCCGCCACCAGATCAATGTGCATCTCGCGGGAGGTGCAGAGGCGCAGCCAGGAAGAAACCGCCTGATATGAACTGATTTCCGTCCACTTTCCCTTAAGCATACGCACCTGCACATTCGCAGGCTTGGTCTCGTACATGCCAGTTGTCCTCTGCTGAGCAGCGGAACTGCCCGAAGGTCCTTGAATACACAGGACAAAGCCGCCTTGGGGCAGAAGGGCGGCGAATTGGCGGCCCTGGATGCGGCCTATTTCCTCGTGGTCGGAAGTTATTGAGAACACCGGAGTTTTGCAACTCCTGCGCAGCTCGGAAATATAATCTACGTCGCGGTTCAAAATTACCCAGCCGATGCCTGCCGCAGCCGCGGCGGCGCCCACCTGAGGCAAGCCCGTCCCGCCAGCAGGCTCAAAAATAATGCCGTCCGGCCGTGGCCCGGATGATTGGATAACCTTAAGTAGTTGTTGGCTCTGGGTGATGGCGTCGTTGTCCGCGTCGATGATCTGCACATCCACGTTGAGGCGCCGAGCCACATCCTTGGCAGAGTTGGCCTGCTCGATCTGGTAATCGTTGTCGTTGGTCGGCAGAGAAACCAATAAGTTCAGCTTCTTCACGGCCCGATTCCCCTTGCGGTTAATAATACCCCTATTGCAAGGTTGAGGATTCCTGATGGTAACTGAGGGTTGTCATCGCGGTTGAGGGCAGGACACTGCAGAACGGCGCATTGTGAGTGCTAAAATGCGCGGTTCGCCCGAGGAGACCCTCTGATGTTGCGCAAATGCCTGATCCTCCTGGCGGTAGTACCATTTTGCGCCCTTCTGGCATGGCCGCAAAGCAAACTTTCAGTGCATTGGGAAGAGCTGACAGCTCCCGATTTCGTGCGCGCCATACACCAGGCACAGGGTACATGCCTGCTGCCGTTTGGGATCCTGGAGAAACACGGGCCACATTTGCCTTTAGGCAATGACCTGATTAACGTCCGTTACATTGCGCTGCACGCGGCTGAGCAGGAATACGCGGTGGTGTTTCCCGAGTACTATTTCGGGCAGATTTTTGAAGCCAAACATCAGCCCGGCACCATTGCCTATAGCCCGCAGATGCAGTTGGACTTGCTGCAGGAAACCACAGACGAGATGGCGCGCAATGGGTGCAAGAAGGTGATCATTGTGAATGGACACGGCGGCAACGAACACCTGCTGCCGTTCTTCGCCCAGTCGCAGCTTTATAAACCTCACGACTACGTTGTCTACATCTTTGCCCACGGCGAATTGCCGCCAGGGGGACCGCCAAAGAAGACCACCGTGGATGAGCATGCCGGCGAGTCGGAGACCTCCGACACGCTGATTTCGCGACCCGACCTGGTGCACATGGATCGGGCCAAAGAGCAGTCCGGCGCCGATCTCAACCGGCAGCACTTGCCGCCCAACGTTTACACCGGCATCTGGTGGTACGCGAAGTTCCCCAACCACTACGCGGGAGAAGGCTCGGCGGCCACCAAGGAGCTGGGCGAATACCGCATGAGCGCTCAAATCAACAGCCTGGTGCAGGCGATCCGTGCCATTAAAGCGGACAGCGTGAGCTTGCAACTGCAGAACGAGTTTTATCAGAAGAGCACGCACCCGCTGGACACACAGCAGTAGCCCATCAAATCCCACCACAAGGCGCTTTTTTTGACGTGACAAGCAAAGGCGCGATTGGAACCGTATGATACCCTTGTCGAGTATCACGGCGGGCGCAGCTTTCCTCAGGGACGCCGCCACGAACCGTGCAGACGCAGAGGCATCCTGCTGCGTTTTTTCCATAAATTCTCGTTCTCGGAGCAGACCGCAATGGCAACGACGCAAGCCCCGGCACGGACCGATGTCCCGGTAGTTGAGCGAGTGATGCAGATGGCAAATGGTTTTGCGCTTTCGTCAGCTTTGTATGCCGTAACCAAGCTGAACATTCCGGACCTGCTGGCACACGGGCCACGTGCGGTTTCCGAGCTGGCCGCCGCGACCAAATCGAATGAAGACGCGCTCTACCGGGTGCTGCGGGCGCTGGCGATGGTGGGTGTTTTCGAGGAAAAAGCCCGCCGCAATTTCGCGCTCACCACCTTCTCCGAAGCGCTGCGCGCCGGCGCGCCGGACAGTGTCAAAGAACTGGTGTTGTGGATGGGAAACCGCTTTCATTTTCACGTGTGGGCAGAGCTGGCGTACTCCTTAGAAACCGGCAAACCAGCGGTGGAGCACGTTTACGGCAAGCCGGCATTTGAAGCGATAGAGGACCTGCCCGATGTGGCCCACGATTTCAACACTGGCATGACCTGCATGAGCCGGCAACTTGCTCCGGCGGTGCTGGCGGCTTACGATTTTTCCGGCATTGATACGCTTATGGACGTTGCCGGCGGCCACGGTTTTATTCTCTGCGAGATCCTCACCCGCTATCCCAAGCTGAAAGGCATTCTTTTCGACATGCCCAGCGTGGTGGAAGATCCAAAATGCGCGCAGTGCCTGCTGAACGTGAACCACCGCTGCCGCACTATGGCGGGTAACTTCTTCGAGCATATCCCCGGCGGCGCCGATGCCTATTACATGCAGCACATCATCCACGACTGGGATGACGAACCCGCGCTGAAAATTCTGGACAATTGCCGCCAAGCACTCAAAGGCCAGAAGAATGGAAGATTGCTGGTAGTGGATTCGGTGATTCCGGAAAGCCCGGAGCCCCATTTCGGCAAGCTGCTTGACCTGGAGATGCTGCTGATGCCAGGTGGCCGGGAGCGCACGGAATCCGAATTTCGCGCGCTGTTTGCCAAAGCAGGATTTGAGATCATGCGCATTGTGCCGACCCGCAGACCCGACAGCGTGATCGAAGCCCGCCTGCAGTGAAAGACTGCTGCAGCCGCTGTGATCTCAGGCTAAGGCTGTGGCGATTGCGATGAGGGCGATTGTTCTGTCTGCTGGGAGGCTACTTTGGCGGCATCGCCTGGCTGCCGCACCAGGAGCGCCAGGCGCGGAAACAGAAAAGCGCCGGCCGCATCGTCAATAATATTGACCTGGCAGGTATAGAAGCCCGGCCTTAGATCCTTGAGGGGAACCTCCACCTGGAAGGCGGCGGCGTGGCGGTCGGCAGTATTGAGCTGCTGCGTGGTTAACAGCGGCGTCTCGTATATCTTTTTGTTTTCCTGGAAAAACGCCACGCTAGTCAGCAAGCGAATGCCGGGCTTCGTGCTCACCCGCCGCGGGCCCGGAGACTCATCTGCACCTTGGAGCGCAGGGTCATACACCTCGTAATAAAGATAGAGCTCTTGGTTGGGCGAGAAAACGTGAGTCACGCTGGGCACTAGTTCCCAGCCGCTGCGCACAAGCGGGTTCTCCTCATGTCCCTTAACCGGCTGTCGCTGGGCGGCGAGCACCACCGTGCTCATCTTGATTGGGGCGTTCTTCATGTCGGGAATGACCAGATCGGTTTCGAACGAGCCGGTTCTGCCCGTCTGATTTTCCCGCACAATAAACTTTAAATGGAATTTACCCGGAGGCAGCAGCACGCCGGTGTCGTACTGGACGTTTTTGCGCTGCACCTCGAGCGAACCGCGGACGGTAAGTTTCACGGTGTCACGCACGCGCGCCATGGGGTGTTTGGTGGAATCGAGCACCACACCCAGCACATCAATGGTGGCGCGGTCCTGGTCCTTGTTGCGGGAGAAGGGAATTTCCGACCCCGGCACCACGATAGAAACCGGCACGAAAAATTTGTTGCGGCCGGTGCGGAAGTATCCGGCGGAGAGGAAAACGGTCAGGTCGGTGCTGGGCAGATCGGAGGCTAGTTCCTGCTCTAACTGGTTCTCGCGATCTTCGCGGTTGGTGTGGCGAAAATCAGCCGGAGCGTAATAGCCGCGGCGATACACCAACTTCAGGTCGGGCCGGTTGATCCGCACCGTGAGGCGCCGGAAACGGCCGTCGCGCACAGGATTGCTGCTGCGATATCCGAGCAGGTAATAGTTGGATGTGTCCTCCTGTACGCGGCGAAAGACCTGGCTGAAATCGTTGCTGTCGAGGAAGGCGCGACCGCCGGTGTCGCCCGCCAGAGTGACCAGCGTCTCCTGGGTGGTGAAATTCGAGTTGTATTGGTTGAGGGTTGACTTGCCCGAGTACGGGGAGGTGCCGCGCAGGCTGGCCTGCTGCGCCTCACCGCCCGGCACCATTGCCTGCAGGCCGCGGGTGTCCAGCGTGTAAATGGAGACATTAGAGCGCACCGCCGAATTGATGGTGGCCCGCAGCTCCGACTGGTTCTCCACGCCGGTACGGTCCATGCCACTGGCGAAATAGATGATGGACTTCTTCTGGTCTACCTGCGCCATGGATTCGGCCAGCGCGCGCAGCGCTTCCAGACGGCGGTCGGTATTGAAGATGTTGTATTCCGTGTCGTCGGGGGTAAAGGGCTGGGAAGTGTCGGGCGTGCCCTCGGTTGTACCGGCCGAACCTTCTTCGTAGCCCTGGCCGCTGTTGGAGCTGAAGCTATCCACTGCCTTCAGCAGCAGCGCGTGGTCGGAGGTAAAGTCCTGGTTCACGAGCAGCGAGGAATCGAGTGAGGCCACAGCGACCAGGTCAGCGGAAGCCATTTGTTTGTTGACGTAATCTTCCGCCGCTTTTACCGCGCGGTCCACCTCCTCGGGCTGCATGGAGCTGAGGTCGAAGAAGAGCACCACCAGGCGGCGATCCTTCACAGCGCTCTTATCCACTTGCGGGACCGAAGTACCGGGTGCGTTTTCAGCTGTGAGCACCTTGGCCTGTTGCACGCCGGTGGGCAACGCGATCTCCGTGTTTTCCACATCGAAGGAAGCAATGCGCTGCGTCTTACCGTCTTCCAGAACAGTGAAATCATTGGCAGTGAGGCCGCGCACCAGGTTGCCTTTGCGGTCGCGCACGGTCACATTTACCAGCACCAGCTCGCTGAGAGCACGGAAGGTGTACTGACTCGGGCGCGGAGTTTGCGCCGGGACTTGACCGGCCAACGTAGCCCCACAAAGCAGGACAGCCATCAGCTGCATCCACTTGCCACGAGATGTCGGGCTCGACGTCATTCTGTTTCAAAAACGATAGCGTAATGTCAGCTGCATCTGGCGCATGTTGCCGGACGCCGTCACCCGCCCAAAAGAGGGCGAATTCACGGTGGTGTCGATCACCGTGAACTGCGGCGTATTAAAAACGTTGGCGGCCTGGGCGCGCGCCTCCAGTATGCGCGTTTCTCCCAAGGGAATAATCTTGGTCATAGCCATGTCAAAGATCACGGTGGGCGGACCGATAATCGTGTTCCTGCCGGCATTGCCGAACTGATCTGGCGGTGGGGCCACAAAAGCGGCGGTGTTGAACCACTCGCCCACGGTAGGATTCGCCAGGCTAACCGGCTGGCCCGTGAAGTCAGCTCGCAACGTGCCGTTGGTACCGCGATTCACGTCGGAGAAGGAACCGAGCACGCGGGCGGTAAATGGCATTCCCGAGGCGACGCTCCAATCACCGCTCCATTGCCAGCCGCCGAACAGGTCGCGCAACACTCCCCTTTGAACTAGCCAGCGCTTATCAGCGCCAAAGGGCAACTCCCATAGATAGTCAGCGGTGAACTGGTGGCGCTGGTCGAAACTGGACAGGCCTCGTTCCGCTGCCAGATCGGTGGCATCTTGCGCCACAATGGTGGCGCCGCTGCCCAGAGTAGAGGCGTTGTCAATGGACTTGGAAAACGTGTAGGTGCCGCCAAGGGAGATGCCACCCTGCAGGCGCTTGCGCACTCGCAGGCTGCCGGCATGAGCTCGGGAATCGCCTGCCGCAGTCTCCCACAGAAAAGGCTGTACTCCTGCCAGCAGCACACCGATGGCAGTGCGGTTGGGCGCCTCCACGATGCCCAGACGTGTGCCCTTGGTGCCCGTGTAGTCCACGTTCAGCAACAGGGTAGGCGTTAACTCCTGCTGCACATCGAGATTCCAGATCTGCACATACCCCAGGCGGTAGTTCGGATCCACAGCGTAAGTATTGGTGATGGTCTGCGGCGGAGGAACCGGGAAACCGTTCTGCAGAGTCAACGGTAAGCTCGGCGACGCAATGTTAGTTGAGCTCAGCGAGAAGGGCGGCTGAAAGGCCAGTTGCTGGGCAATATCGGAATAGGCGCTGGTGTTGTAGTTGATGCCGTAGCCGGCGCGCACCACGGTGTTGGCAAGCGCTTTCCAGGCAATGCCCAGGCGAGGCGCGAAGTTGTTGCGGTCAGGGTGAAGCAGGCTGGCGGGAAATACGCCGTTAAACGGCCCGCTCTGGCCGGGCAGCACGCGGGTCACGCAGGTGGCCTGTAGGGCGTCTTTGCAGGCCTGGAGATTAGGCGCCAGGTCGAGATTGGCGATCTGGTTGTTGGTTTCCGTAAAAGGCGAAAAATATTCGTAGCGCAAGCCAAAATTCAGGGTCAGATTGCCGTGCAAGCGCCAGTCATCCTGCAGGAACAAATCCCAGGAATTGCCGCGGAAGTGGTAGCTGTTGGCACCGAACTGCACCGAGGTGAGCTGAGGCAAGCCCAGAAGAAAATCAGCGAAATCGAAGCCCGTTCCCGGCAGTGCCCTGCCGTTCACGACCTCGGCTGTGTTCACCCCGGTAAAGATGAAACTGCCGCGGGCATTGTTACTGGCCTGGGTGTTCAGTTGAATGCGGCGGAAGTCGCCTCCCCAGCGCAGCGTGTGACGGCCCTGGCGCCACACCATGAAGTCGGAGAAGCTCCAGGTCTGGTCGCGGCGCAGCAGGGGATTGGTATCGTTGATGGAGCCGAAATTAGTGAGCGAAATGTTCGGCAGCCCCCAGTCAAACGGATTCTGTGACACACCCGCAATGCCCAGACTGCCGGTGATGTTTTGAAGGTCAGCGTAGAGGTTGCGGGTGGAGATGGTTTCGCGGTTGTAATCCATGCGCGCGACGTTGGTGACCTTGCCGAAGCTGCGCGCGTAGCCGAGCGGCACGTCAAAGCCGCGTTCCGAGGTGCTGCCACCCACTGTGGGATACGGATTGGTGAGCCCCATGTCCGAACTATGATAGTGAAAGCCTCCGTTCAGATTGTTGCGCTTGCCTCCGCGCCGCCATGGGCCGACGATGCCGCCGCCAAAGGAATGCACCAGGTGAACATTCAGGTTATTTTCGTTGTCGGTGGAAGCTGTCAGATAGTGAAAATTGTCTACCGTACCGGGCAAGTTGGGCAGGGGAATAAATTGCAGCAGCCCCCGGGCCGCAGGGTTGATCAGCGCTTGCGGGATCACGCCGCCAGCGAAGGGCTGGGCGGTGAGCGGATTGAAGATGGTAACAGGTAACCCGGCATCCGGGCCCGAGCGGAGCAGGGTGTTGGCAAAATTACCGCTGCGCTCCTCCGGCGTGGGAACAGTGGAGAATGCGTCGTAAGGGTCGGTAGAGCGCAAGCCATTGTAGGAAACGAAGAAGAACGTCTTGTCGCCACCGTTAAAAACTTTGGGGATGTTCAGCGGGCCGCCCATGCCGCCGCCGAACCGGTGGTGAACGTAGCCGGGCTTGGCGACGGGGGCACCGGTGAGGGAATAAGGGGCGGCGTCCAATGCCGCGTCACCCAACTCATAGAACAAGGTGCCGTGGGGACGATTGATGTTGACGCGCCCGCGGCCGCCAAAGATCATCATCGGGCCAGCGCCTCCGCCACCAGCACCCGGCCGTCCGCCCGTACCCCCTGGTGCGCCCCGGCCTGGGCCCCCCGGTCCTTCCGGACCCCCAGGTCCCTGGCGATAACCATTGTTGTCGGCGCGCTGTTCGCGCCATTCGCGCATGCGCTGTTCCAGTTCTGCCGTGCTTAGGCCGGCAAATTGGCTGTTCACCGTACCGCCGGAAACTGCCACGGATTCGGTAGCGGCGTTCGGAGCCATGCCCGGCACTGGCATACCCTGGGGCACTACCTGGTCGGCCTGCGAGTTCCCACCTTCTTCGCCATTTGCGGCGAGCATCGCCTGCATGCCTCCGGGACCCTGGCCAGCGCCAGCGCGGCCCATATCCGCAACGCGTCCGCCGCCAGGCCGTTGAACGCGAGACAGGAGGATCAGGTCGAAGTCCGCTCGCACGCGGGGAACCGAGTTGTTGATCACCACTTCGCGCGAGGCGGTGGCGAAGGCGGTCATCTGCACTTCGACGGAATAGTCGCCCGCCGGTACGGCCAGCTCGTAGCTGCCGTCGGGATTGCTGGTGGTGGTAAACCGAGTGCCGGTGTCGGTATCGGCTGCCGAAACCGTGGCTCCAGGGACCGCCATGTTGCCCGACCTTACGATTCCGAAAACCTCGCCTGTAGGGGGTTTGGGCGCACTTTGGGCGTAACTCCCCATGTTCACGGCCGTCAATATCAGCAGCCCTGCCAGGGCTCCGCGAAACAGCCTGCTGTTGCCCGGCATGCGCAAGCTGCCGGAGCGAGGAGTTCGTACACTTGAGTTCATCTCGGGCACTGAATACAGACGTAGCTAAACGGTTGTTTGCCGGAGGCTTAGTGCGTCTTCTACCATCTATCATGGAACGAGCCTCCGACTCGTAAAAAGTAGGTAAGGGAACGTAAAGTTTTGTAAATCGCGTCTTATACCTTTTACACTGCAGCGCTAGCTCCTTGTCATCTAAGCAATGAGCGACTGATTGAGATTATGTTGCTGAAGCTGCGATGCCTTGGCGATCAAAAAGCGCGGGTGGACAAGCGCGCAGGGCGCGATAGAAATCCGATGAATGCACGGAATCACATTCGCACTGTTGGCGTAGTTGCGATGCTGTTGTGTCTAGTGGCCCCGACGCGTGCGCGCGCGGCCGGCCTCAGTTCCAACTCACCACTCGATATCGGCTATCGCGACATGTACAACCTGCAGTTCGAGGAAGCCCACCAGGCGTTTGCAGCTTGGGAACAGCAGCATCCGCAAGACCCGATGGGGCCAGCATCTGACGCTGCCGCCTATCTTTTTGCTGAATTCAATCGCCTGCACGTGCTGGAATTCGAGTTGTTCACTGACGATCATCGGCTGACAAATCAGCCCAAGCTGACCGCCGACCCCGAAGTGCGACAAGCCTTCGAAGCGCAATTAGCAAAAACCCAACAACTTGCGGATGCCGCTCTGCAGCAGAATCCACGCGATGCCAACGCTCTGTTCGCTAAGGCTCTACGACTGGGGCTGCGCGGCGACTACACCGCACTGATTGATAAGCGCTATCTCGCCGGCCTGGGCTACATGAAGCAGGGACGCACTGTTGCCCAGCAACTTCTAGCAAAAGATCCGAGCTACTACGACGCCTACCTGGCAATCGGCGTCGAAAACTACCTGCTTAGTCTGAAGCCCGCGCCCATTCGCTGGCTGTTGCGGCTGGATGGAGCGGAAACCGACAGAGCAGTAGGCGTCCAGAAGCTGCAGATTGTCGCCCAGAAGGGTCACTACCTGCTTCCTTATGCTCGCCTCCTGCTGGCAGTGGCCGCGCTGCGCGACAACAACCGCGAGCAGGCGCGTGCGCTGCTAGCAGGCTTGGCTCAGGAGTTCCCCAGGAACCACCTCTACACCGAGGAGTTGGCCCAATTGGAGAAGCCGCTGCATTGACCTCGGCAATGCTGAGCCACCATGAACCGCGAAGAGAACATGCAAGTCCGGCTACATGTGCTGAAGCGGCTTCTGGTCCATTGCTCAGTTCTGCTGGGCCTGACGCTTTTGACTTCCAACGCCTGCGCACAGGAGATGGCCTTTCAGCTCGATCCGGAGCAGAGCCGAGTGCAGTTCACCTTAGGGGCCACTTTTCACGAAGTGCACGGCTCATTTCAGTTGAAAGGTGGGACAATCCGCTTCAACCCAGCCAGCGGGGAGGCCAGTGGCTCGTTAATAGTGGACGCTACTTCCGGCAATACGGGCAACGAAAGACGTGACCGGCGCATGCACCGGCAGATTCTGGAAGATCAAAAATATCCGGAGATAGTCTTCGCGCCACAGCACATCAGCGGCAAGCTCGCGCCGCAGGGCACGTCACAACTGGAACTACAAGGACTTCTGAGCCTGCACGGTGAGCAACACCCGATGACCTTCATTGTGCCAGTGCAAGTCAATGAGGCTAAGGTTTCGGCAGAGGTTCGCTTCACTTTGCCCTACCAAAACTGGGGTATGAAAAATCCAAGCACTTTCGTCTTGAGGGTAAGCGACAAGGTGAGCATTGATGTGCACGCGGTAGGCCGGCTGTCCGGGTCATCGGCGGCTGCCGCCCACGGTCCTTCCGGTACGTAGCGTTTTCATTGCGGATTAAACGTAAAGTTTTGTAAAGAACAAGTTACACTTCTTTACAGCCACCTGCCCTGCACTGCTGTAAGAATATTCAATGTGAATCGCGGATTAGCTTCGGTAATGACTTCGAGCGCGGAGTGGCCGCTCGCCTCTGACCAATCCAACATCTTCCGCGTGGGCGACATTGAACTGGACACCAGTACTCGCACAGTGCGAACCGCCGACAAATCGGCGCGGCTCACAGTGGTCGAGTTCACGGTGCTGGAGCTGCTGTTACGCCGCGTCGGTTGTGTAGTGAGCCGGGAAGAGCTGGTGCGTGTGGCTTTGCAGCGTTCCTTTTCTCCCTACGAGCGCAGCATTGACATGCACGTCAGCAATCTGCGCAAGAAGCTGGGCGTGCCCGGCCGCAGCAGCGGTTACATCAAGACCGTGCGCGGTGCTGGGTACGTTTGCGCGCCGAGACGCTGAAGGCGGCGCCGCTCGCTTCGGGAGGATCGGCCCCGGTATTATTGTAGAGACTTGCCTGACTTCCCCCGGCGGCGAACTTCACCACGAGTTTCATGTGAACTTTCTGATTCACTGCCGTACTCGCAGTCTTGCCTTTGCGGTTCTTTCCCTGCTCGTTTGCGCCGGCTTGGTAAATTGCGGCAAGGCTGCTTCCAGCGCCAGCGTTTCGCAAAAGCACTTTCAAGGCTCACAAACCATTCCGGTTTCGGTGGCCACGGTCGAGCGCCGGGATTTTCCCGTGTATTTGACCGGTCTGGGCTCGGTGACGGCTTTCAACACCGTATCGGTTAAGAGCCGGGTGGATGGCCAACTGGTTCAAGTAGCTTTTCGCGAAGGCCAGGAAGTAAGGAAGGGTGACCTGCTGGCCGTGATTGACCCTCGGCCGTATCAGGTAGCGCTTGACCAGTCGCAAGCTACGCTGCTCAAAGATCAATCGCAACTGAAGAACGCGCAATTGGACCTGGAACGCTACAAGGGATTGGTCGCTGCAGGGGTCGTTTCTCATCAGCAGGTGGATACGCAAGATGCCCTGGTTGGCCAACTGCAGGGCACGGTGGGCGCCGACAAGGCAGCGATTGAAAACGCCAGACTCAACCTGACCTATTGCCACATCACAGCGTCTGTGGATGGCCGCATCGGCTTGCGGCTAGTAGATCCGGGCAACATGGTCCATGCCACCGATACTAATCCGTTACTAGTTATTACCCAACTACAGCCGATTGCCGTTATTTTTACCCTGCCGGAGGACAGCCTGCCCACGGTGGCGCAGCATATGCGCTCCGGAACGCTGAAAGTGGAAGCATACAACCGAGACGACAAAACCAAGCTGGCAACCGGCAATCTGCTGACGATTGATAATCAGATTGACCAGACCACAGGCACGGGCAAGCTGAAGGCCATCTTCGACAATCACGAACGTGACTTGTGGCCCAATCAGTTTGTGAATGTCCGCCTGCTGCTGGAAGTACACAAAAATGCCACTGTACTGCCCGCCGCAGCCTTGCAACGCGGGCCCTCGGGCACTTTCGCTTATATAGTCAAGGCCAACAACACGGTCGAAATGCGGCCAGTCACACCAGCCCTCACGCAGGGGAATGTGACGACAATTGCCCAGGGTATTTCGCCCGGCGAAGTGGTGGTTACCGACGGTCAGGACAAGCTGCAGAACGGCAGCAAAGTCGTGTTCCGCAATCGCAGCAACCTGAACGCGGGGTCCGAACCGCGCCCCAAGGCGGAGCAAGACCTTGCGCCATGACTCCCTCGCGGCTATTCATTCTTCGTCCAGTCGCCACCACGCTGCTGACCATCGGCCTGCTGCTGGTGGGCCTGGTCGCATACCAGCAGCTGCCAGTCTCGGCTCTGCCCGAGGTTGATTACCCCACAATTCAGGTGGTGACGTTTTATCCCGGCGCTGACCCGGAAGTAATGGCTTCTTCGGTGACCGCGCCCCTGGAGCGCCAGTTCGGGCAGGTGCCCGGGCTGAGCCAGATGACCTCCACCAGTTCGTTTGGCAGCTCTATTGTTACGCTGCAATTCAGTTTGTCGCAAAACATTGACGTGGCCGAGCAGGAGGTACAGGCGTCCATCAACGCGGCGGGCAGTTATCTACCGCGCGACTTGCCCAACCCGCCCATCTACAGCAAGGTCAACCCGGCTGACGCTCCCATTCTTACTCTCGGCCTGACGTCGTCGAGCTTGCCACTCTCGAAAGTGGAGGATCTGGCCGATACGGCGCTGGCGCAGAAAATTTCGCAGCTGCCGGGCGTGGGCCTGGTTTCCATCAGTGGAGGACAGAAACCCGCGGTTCGGATTCAGGCGAACCCCACAGCGCTGGCTGCCTATGGATTAAGCCTGGAAGATCTGCGCACGGCGCTGGGTGCCGCCAATGTGGACCAGGCCAAGGGTCAACTCGACGGCCGTCGGCAGTCTTTCACTATTGGGGCCAACGACCAACTGCTCTCCAGCGCTGACTATCGACCCATCATTGTGGCCTACCGCAATGGCGCTCCCGTGCGGGTCTCCGACGTGGCCACTGTAAATGACGGAGCGGAGGACAGCAACCAAGCGGCGTGGATGAACCTCGACCCTGCTGTGATCGTCAACATCCAGCGGCAACCCGGCGCCAACATCATCAGCGTGGCGGACAGCATTAAGAAGCTGCTGCCCATGCTGCAGTCTTCCCTGCCCTCGGCCGTCAAGGTACACATTCTCACTGACCGCACGCAAACCATCCGGGCCTCGGTTAAGGATGTGCAGTTCGAGCTGATGCTGGCCATCGCTTTGGTGGTGATGGTGGTGTTCCTCTTCCTGCGCAACTTGTCGGCCACGGTGATTCCCAGTGTGGCCGTGCCGCTTTCCCTGGTTGGAACGTTCGCAGTGATGTACTTGCTGGGCTACAGCCTGAACAATCTGACGCTGATGGCGCTCACCATTTCCACCGGGTTCGTGGTGGATGACGCCATCGTGATGATCGAAAACATTGACCGCTTCCTGGAGCATGGCGACTCACCCCTGGAGGCAGCGCTCAAAGGCTCGGGGCAGATCGGTTTTACCATTGTTTCGCTGACGGTGTCGCTGATCGCGGTGCTCATCCCCCTGCTCTTCATGGGCGACATTGTGGGCCGGCTGTTCCGTGAATTTGCCGTGACGCTGGCGGTCACCATATTGGTTTCCGCGGTGGTCTCGCTGACCTTGACGCCGATGATGTGCGCCAAGCTGCTGCGGCCCACCAAGGACGTACGGCACACAAAGTTCTATCGCCTCTCAGAAAATTTTTACGACCGCGTAATCCACTTTTACGGCCGCACGCTGACCTGGGTGCTGCGCCATCAAACCGCCACCCTGCTGGTGACCGCCGGCACGCTGGTGATGACTTTGTGGCTCTATATAGTGGTGCCCAAAGGCTTCTTCCCGGTGCAGGATACGGGCGTAATTCTGGGCGTTTCGGAGGCGCCGCAGACGGTGTCTTTCCAAGCAATGGCACAGCGCCAGCAGGAACTCTCGCGCATTATCTTGAAGGACCCGGATGTGGAGAGCCTCTCCTCATTCATCGGCGTAGACGGCATTAATGCCACCCCCAACAGCGGGCGAGTTCAGATCAATCTCAAGCCTCGCGACCAGCGCACGGCGACGGCGTCTGAAATCATTCGTCGCCTAGCGCCGGAGTTGGCCCAGGTCTCCGGCATCACGCTCTACATGCAGCCGGTACAGGACCTCACGGTGGAAGACCGCGTGAGCCGCACACAATACCAGTACTCCGTGGAAGACACAGATCCGAACGAATTGGCGGTGTGGGCGCCCAAATTGCTCCACCAGATGAGCCAACTGCCGCAATTGCGCGATGTGGCGAGTGACCAGCAAAGCGGCGGGTTACAGGCCCAGTTGGCGATTGACCGTGATACTGCCGGACGGCTCGGGATCCTGCCCCAGACGATTGACGATACACTCTACGACGCATTCGGACAGCGCCAGGTATCAACTATGTTCACCCAGCTCAACCAGTATCACGTTGTGCTGGAGGTGCAGCCGCAATTCCGGCAGGGCCCTGACTCGCTGGGGAGCATCTACGTTCGTTCCAGCAATGGGACTCAGGTACCGCTGGCGGCGTTTACCCATTTCTATCCCGCCAATGCGCCGCTGGCCATCAATCACCAGGGGCAGTTTCCAGTGGTAACGCTCTCTTTCAACCTTGCTCCACACACATCCCTGGGTGACGCCACACGCGCCATCGAGGATGCGGAGCGGACAATTGGCCTGCCTGCCAGCATCCACACCAGCTTTCAGGGAACCGCTGCAGCCTTCCGCAACTCGCTCTCCACCGAGCCGTGGCTCATCCTGGCGGCAGTGGTTACGGTTTACATTGTGCTGGGAGTGCTTTACGAGAGCTACATCCATCCCATTACTATCCTTTCCACACTGCCCTCGGCCGGCGTGGGCGCGATTTTTGCGCTGCTGTTGACTGGAAATGATCTGAACGTCGTTTCGCTCATTGGCATCATCTTGCTAATCGGCATTGTGAAAAAGAACGCGATCATGATGATTGACTTCGCCCTCGAAGCCGAACGAGGCGAAGGAAAACCGCCAGAGGAAGCCATATTTCAGGCGTGCCTGCTGCGCTTCCGTCCCATCATGATGACTACCATGGCGGCACTGCTGGGCGGTCTGCCGCTGGCGCTGGGCGCGGGCACAGGCTCGGAATTGCGCCGCCCCCTGGGCATTACCATTGTGGGCGGGCTGCTGCTGAGCCAACTGCTCACGCTTTACACCACGCCGGTGGTGTATTTGTGGTTTGACCGGCTGGCGCGGCGCTTCGCCCATTTGCGCATTGGCAATCCCATCGAACAGCCCGCGGAGGAGACGGCGGCGGCCGACTAGGCGATGAACATCTCCGCGCCATTTATCAAGCGGCCCATCGGCACTTCGCTGCTGGCTGCGGCGGTGTTGCTGGCGGGCGCGCTGGCGTTCCAATTCTTGCCGGTCGCGCCGCTGCCGCAAGTGGAATTTCCCGTAATCCAGGTCAACGCCGGGCTCCCTGGAGCCAGTCCGGAGACCATGGCCTCGGCAGTCGCCACCCCGCTGGAACGCCAGCTTGGTCGGATTGCGGGTGTCAACCAGATGACCTCCAGCAGCGGCCAGGGCTCGACCACCATCGTTTTACAGTTCGACCTGAACCGCAACATCGATGCTGCCGCCCGCGACGTGCAGGCAGCCATTAATGCCGCCCGCGGCCAGTTGCCCGCCAACCTGCCGCAGAATCCTCAGTTCTGGAAATCGAATCCCGCCGACGCGCCCATCCTGATATTGGCGCTGACCTCCGATGTCGTTCCACTTCCCCGCATCTACGATGCCGCTGACTCCATCCTGTCGCAGAAACTTTCACAGGTGCAGGGCGTGGGCCAGGTCTTTATTTGGGGAGGAGCCCGCCCTGCGGTTCGGGTGGACGTGAATCCGACGATTCTCAACAAGCTGGGCGTAGGCATTGATCAGGTGCGCAATGCTCTGGCCAACGCCAATGCCAATCATCCCAAAGGGGAACTATCGGACAGCAATGCTTCCTGGGCGGTGAATGATACCGACCAACTCTTCCGCGCCGCGGAATATCGGCCGCTCATAGTTGCCTATAAGAATGGCGGGGCAGTACGTCTGGCAGACGTGGCCGATGTCCAGGATTCGGTGGAAGATGTCCACCACTACGGCAAATCGAATGGGCAGGACGGGGTGATCACCGTCGTTTTTCGGCAGCCGGGGGCCAACATCATTGATACCGTTGACCGTGTGCGAGCCCAGTTGCCGCAATTGAAATCGTCTATTCCGGCAGGGATCAACGTCAACGTGGCGCTGGATCGTACCACGACCATCCGTGCCTCGGTTGATGACATCGAGTTGACGCTGCTCATCTCCATCATCCTGGTCATCCTGGTGGTGTTTGCTTTCCTACGCAGCCCGCGGGCCACCGTGATCCCCAGCGTGGCAGTGCCCCTATCGCTGGTGGGCACGTTTGCCGTGATGTACGTTCTGGGTTACAGCCTGGATAACCTCTCCCTGATGGCTTTGGCTGTCTCCACAGGATTCGTAGTGGACGATGCCATTGTGGTGCTGGAAAACATTACCCGCTACCTGGAAGTAGGCATGGGCCCGGTACAGGCGGCCTTCCGCGGGGCTCGCGAAATCGGGTTCACGGTGCTTTCCATGAGCACATCGCTGGTGGCGGTGTTCATTCCCCTGCTGCTGATGGGCGGCATTGTGGGCCGCCTGTTCCGCGAATTTGCCGTCACGCTGAGCGTAGCTATCGGCGTCTCGCTGATAGTGTCGCTCACCACCACACCTACGATGTGCGCAAAGTTTCTGCGGTCAGTGGAGGAGGAACACCACGGGCGCGCATATCGCTTCGGCGAATGGCTGTTTGATGGCGTTCTAGGCCTCTATCGCGGCGCGCTGCGCTGGGTGCTCCGGCATCAACCCCTGACTTTGCTGGTTACGCTGGCGACGGCGTGCCTCAGCATCTATCTGTACATAATTGTGCCCAAGGGATTTTTCCCGCAGCAGGATACCGGGCGACTGGCGGCGTCGTTGCACGCGGCGCAGGACATTTCTTTTTCTGCGATGGCCAGCAAGATGGATCAATTCATTAAGATCATCCAGCAGGATTCGGCGGTGGCAAGCGTCACCGCCTTTGCCGGCGGCCATGGCGGGCCCAATAGCGGAGGCGGATTCATTACGCTGAAGCCGTTGGACGAGCGTAAAGTCACTGCCGACCAAGTAATTGGCCGCTTGCGGCGGAAACTGGCGGTTATTCCCGGCGCCACTTTGTACTTGCAGTCGGCCCAGGACCTGACCATCGGAGGCCGGGCCAGCGCCGCTCAATTCCAATACACCCTGCAGGACCAGAATCTACAGCAACTCAACAACTGGGCGCCACGCCTGCTGGCCAAGCTGCGCACCATGCCGCAATTGCGCGACGTGAACAGCGACCAGCAGGACCATGGGCTGGAAGCTCAGGTGGTGATTGACCGCGACACCGCCGCCCGCCTGGGAGTTGCTGCCCAGGACGTTGATAACGCTCTGTACGACGCCTTCGGCCAGCGCCAGGTCTCAACCATGTACGAGCAACTCAACCAATACCATGTGGTCATGGAGGTGGAGCCCCGATTCCAGCGTAATCCTGAAGCCCTGCAGAATATCTATGTTCGTTCCTCCTCGGGAACCGAGGTGCCGATTTCGGCCTTCGCCCGCTTTGAGCCTTCGAACACGCCGCTCGCGGTCAATCACCAGGGCCAATTCCCCTCGGTGACGCTGTCTTTCAACCTTGCCCCGGGAGTTTCGCTCAGCCAGGCCACCGGTGCCATCCAGGATGCTGAACGCAGCATCGGCTTCCCCGCCGCCATTAATGCCAGTTTTCAGGGGACAGCGGCAGCATTCATGACTTCGCTTTCTACCGAGCCTATCCTGATCCTGCTGGCGCTGGTCACCGTCTATATTGTGCTCGGGGTACTTTACGAGAGCTTTATCCATCCCATCACCATTCTTTCCACATTGCCTTCCGCGGGTGTGGGCGCGCTGCTGGCGCTGTTACTCACGAACAACGCCCTGGATGTTATCGGATTGATTGGCATCATCCTGTTAATCGGAATTGTGAAGAAGAACGCGATCATGATGATTGACTTTGCGCTCGAAGCCGAACGCGGGGAAGGTAAGTCGCCGGTGGAGGCGATTTATGAGGCCTGCATGCTGCGCTTTCGTCCCATCATGATGACCACCATGGCAGCCATGCTGGGGGCGCTGCCCCTGGCGCTGGACCGGGGGACAGGCTCCGAACTCCATCGCCCGCTGGGCATCACCATTGTGGGTGGATTAATGGTCAGCCAGGCGCTGACCCTGTTCACTACGCCTGTGGTTTACCTCTACATGGATCGGGTACAACTGTGGGCTAGGCGCATGCGCGGTCGGACAGCACAACCGATGGCCCCAAAACTGGGTGAGGCATAAAGCTGAACCGCTATTGCTCCTCGAACTCCGTAAACGCACCGGTATCTCCGTAGTAGACGCGCAGGTTGCACTGCTTGGGCCCCATCTGGCCGAAATAGAGGGTCAACTTGTCATTAGGCTGGCTGAGCTGGCCCAGGTCCATGGGCCCCCGGGCCAGGTCTTGCTGGGGTTGGTAAGCGTTCTCCGGCTTTTCATTCTTGCTGACAATCAATGTCCAATTTTTTCTGCCTGGAATCAGATACATGGTGTACGCGCCGGTTGGGATTTCTTTGCCGTTGAACTTCAGATCGGCGCCGGAGAACAACACCATAGCCGAGCCGCCCGGCAGCCAAACTTTGTTTTCTTTGAGCCGGTCCCCTTTTTTGAAGGGGATGCTGTTGTAGCGAACGGTGACTTGCTTGCCATCGGCAAAATTACAAGAAACTGTGTCTGAATCCGTTGCCGGTGGGTCCTGAGCGGCCAAGCCGCCAGCCAAGAGTAATTCGCCAACCAACAAGATGCAGATTGCCAGCCTGCGCATGAGCGGTCCTCCCCTATGCTGTTCCCCGCTGCTTCCTGGCTACTCTGTAATTTTGTTGCGAAAAAGGAGAGCAGCGGCACCGTCGCCTTACCGCTTGGTTGCCAATGCGGAAGGATGTGCTTCGCCAAATCGCCCATCCGCAGGCGGCGCTGACCCTTCGGCTGGTAATGATAGCTCACCACTGCCACCATCTGCAGCAATATCTAACAGTCGGATAACCAGCTTGCTCGGAGTCCCTGCCCAGCCTCGATCACAGGGTGGCGTGTCCCACATCACCGCGCTTCCTCCAAGTCTGGGAGTATCTGATAATTAGTGCTTTCGGGCACGCTGTGCACTTATTTTCAATCGTTCGTGGAAACGGCACACGAAACGACACCCTGAGGCGGGCGTGCCCGATTTTTCCTTTCCCGGAGGATTATTGCCCGCCAAGTACCCATGAACTGAGCAGAATGGGTGGGAGCAGCGGGGCGCCTGCTACGACTGTCCACACAAAATCGCTGGTGGCTTGCCACCACCCGTAAAATGTCCAATCGGTGTTAATGGAAGAAACCTGGAGAGCACGCCATTCAAGGGGCCGAGGTCCGCAGGGAAAGTGCTGAATGCTAGCCTTCTCCAAATCTTCTGCCACATTGCGCGAGATTAATCGCCCCTCCCCAATGTTGACGCTGATTGAGCGGGTATCGAGACGCAGTCCCTGGCATAACGCTTTAAGTGCACTCTCCTTAGCGCTCCAGAGCAGAGTCACCAGGGCAGGCAGGTACGGGGTTGGAATCTTCTCCAGGAACAACTGTTCTTCTTTGGTGAAATAATCACTTACAAAGGCGTCAATGCGCGGCTCGATCCTTTCCAGATCGCAACCCACAGGCATCCCTGATGGCACGAGGGCGGCAATCGCCCGACCAGCGCAGTGACTCAGTGACACTCCAAGGTTCGTTCGCTGGCCCGCCATGAAGGCTTCGGGAGCACCGGACATGGCAGGGCGTATCTCAATGTTGTCCAGAAAGCTGCTTTCGACGCGCCAACCCAGGAAAGCAGCAATTGCACACTTGGCCGTCCAGCGTCCCAAACGCCAGTCGTTATAACGTTTGGGAAATTTGATTCCGCGCAGACGGAGCGCTTCATTTGCACAGAGCCAGGAATTGTCTGTGGGCACATCCGCCATCGTCTGCTGCAGCCAGAATATGCTCATCAGTATTACCGGATGGGCTGAACCGTCAAGCTCCTGCTACACAGCACTTACGCCGCCTGCGCAACACTCTTTTCTTCTTCCATGCGTCGCTCCACCGCGTGGATGAGATAGGGGCGAAGGTTTGAAGGCGGAATAATGCAATTCAGAGCGCCCACTCCCAGCGCCCGCTGCACGCTGTGGATACGATCAAATTCATTTGCCATCTCCCCCAATTTCTCCGAATGTATGATCTTGAACAGCTCGTTCCATTGGGAGCGCAACCGGGCCTTTTCGAGGCCATCCGCCTTGGCCATGGCATCGTTTAAGGCTTGCAAACGCGGATCCCTGCGAGCCCGGGCCTCCACCTCGCTGGCAAAAACAACGGCGGCGGCGGGAGCGCCTCCGATCACCGATGCGTATGTGCCCTCCAGAGCCCCAACCTCCAGCTGCTCATTCAGTACTCGCGAGAAGACAACATAGGCTCCGCCGTGATAGCGGGAGATAACGCAGAAGACCATCGGTCCCTTGAAGTTCACGACAGCCCGCCCGATTTCCGCGCCGTACTCCAGTTGCAGCCTGCGCATGGATTCTGGAGAACCATCGAATCCAGAAAGGTTGGCTAGAAGCACAACGGGCCGATTGTTGCTGGCGGCATTGATGGCACGGGCCACTTTTTTGGAGGAGAGAGGAAACAGGGTGCCGGCGGTCCATTGATCGGGCCCGTCGGCGGGAACAAACCCCAGCCGCGATATAGGCTTCGATTCTATGCCAATCATGCAAATGGGATAGCCGCCCAGATGCGCATCCCAAACCACTGCGGTTTCGGCGCCTTGCATGCCGGCCCAGCGTTCAAGGGGCTGATGATCCTGGTCAACTGTTGCCATCATCACCCGGCGAATGTCGAAAGATTTCTTGCGGCCGGGGTTGGACTGATCGCAAAAGATTTCTCCCACGCGTGAGAAGCTGCTCTCGCCATTGTTGCCGTGCGGGCTGGCGCAGACATCGCGCTGTTTGGGATCGTTAGTCATTGCCGGCCTGGGGAAGCGCTCGCCCGGCAGCACATAGGTATGGTCGTAGTGACGCAACAGAATGTGGCAGGCCTCGTGGATATCTGGAGCCCAGTACTGGGCCTGCCCATTGAGGCCCATGATGCGGCTGTAGCCGCCAATACCCTGATTATCTTCGGCGGAGACGCTGCCGGAATAATCCAAGGCGCGCTTGCCGGTAAGCACCATGGCGGCATTCGGAGTCATGATCAGGATTCCACGGGTATGCATGAGCATGGTCGCTTCCGCGTTCCAGTACGGCTGGGCTCCGACGTTGATGCCATCCACCACCAGGTTTACTTCGCCTCCGGCCTGCGTGAACTCGACCAGGCGTCGCAGAACCCGGGCGATCCAATCCATGTTCTCCACTCCGCTGTCCATGGAGATTTTGGCCCCTGCTGAAATGGGGAACCATTCCAGGGGCACGCGTTTCTTTTCCGCCAAATCGAGAGCGGCAATAATCCGGCGGCACTCAGGCTCAGCGATGGCCCCCAGATCCTTGCTGGGATCCCCCAGCAGCATGACGCGTGTCATGCCCTCCGGATATTTGGCGGTGAAGTTACAAATGACGCCCGCGATGATGTTAGCCTTGTTTTGTCCATAAGGCCGGTCCACCGGAAGCAGGCGGCCATCCGGGCTGAGATCATGTTCCACAAAACTACCTGCAGGAAACGCGAGTTGTGTGTCTTCCCGGTCCGGAGTGAGCATCTTGATGATTTCATAGGGATAGATGAGGCCGCGCCGGCGCATGCGAATGACCTTCTGTTCATACTCGCTGAGTGGCTTGATAGCTTCCACTTTGGTGGCCGGGCGGATAGTCACGTGCATGCCAGCACCGCCAGGCATGGAGATGCGGACAAACATGTCCCGCAGTTCGCCTGTCTGAGGATGCGGAATGCGGGCGCGTACCACCACCTGCTCCAGACCCGGGCCCTCCATGGCCGGAGCCAGCCTGTTCAAGATGCTGTGAAACTCATCCATGTGTAGGCGCAGCGGCGGCCACACATAGAGGAATACCCGGTTCCAGTAGAGACGGTCCTTGAGTGGACGCCGCGACTGAACCAGCCGAATGCTGGCCAGAGCCTCCGCCAACATGCGTTCCAGATGGGGCAATTGCACGATGCGTCCGGCCTGGTCGTACACAGGAGTAACGTCGCGGACTTCCGCTATGGCAAAGAGGCGCTCATCCTTGGGATTATCGCGTGCGGTGCCATGGAGCAAATACACATCCTCCACCGAGGGCAGGCGCTGAATCTTAAAGTTTGCCAGGCGCCACAGGTGCAGGCGCCGGCCGATCATGGGATGGATTCCGCGATACAGCTTTTTCTCCTCATACCTGTTCTCGCGCTGCCGGTACGTAAAATGCTGCACGCCGCCGTTGTCCCGGCCACCCACCACCACCACGATGCGCTGGATGGGGCGAGGAAAGCCAGCCTCATTGAGCACAGATTGGATTTCCTGCTGCGCAGCTTCGGGATCGGCGAGAGAATCGAGGCGCCACAGATAAAAGTCAATTGCGATCTCATCCTCCGCCGGCACCTCGTTAATGCGGGCGAACAGCGACCGGGACACATCACGCAGGCGCGAATACTCGGCGCAGGTGGTGAAAAGATGCAGGTGTTCTCTCTCGTCATCGTATTCCGCGATTACCAAGCACTGCCCATCCGATGTCAGACAGCGGGCGGCAGCCAAGCCCTGTCCCCGGTAGTAGCGGCAGGTGAGCACTTCCAGCATTAAGAGGCGGCATTCAGTGCTGGCGGCAGAGAATCGGCTGGAGAAGAGGCCCATAAGAGGCTGTGGGCATTCCACGAGAGCGGTTATCTTCTGGTCACGGTCCGTAGCTTCCGGATTAGCGACAAGGCAAGCCAAATGATCTTCCATTTGCGCATAAACCTGCTTGCGCGCGTGCTCGAAGGTGGGCTGATCGAAGCAGCGATAGCGAAGCTCCTGGGCCAGGTCGCTGATGCTGGGGAAAGCACCACGGGTGATGGAGATCATGCGGTCGAGCAATATGCGAAACTCGGGGCCGGCATTGGAGGCAGATGCGTCCACCCGCGCCAGGCGCTGTTCCAGGATGCGAAAGACCACTGTCGTCTGCTGTTCAACACGTTGATGCGATTTGTAAATCCAGAGCAGGCTCTGCTCCAGTTCCGGGGAACGGTCCAGCGTACGTATCCCATAATGAGCCAGTGCCCGAAGCAAGGCATCCACGAAGCCCACGGGAAGGCCCTCGCCGCGTGTGTCCAGAGTCCGCAAATAGGTGAACAATTGCAGCTCAGCGCTGGGTTCTTCGGCGCCAATCGAGCTATCCACATTGGGCTCGCGGTGAAAGAGCGAGCAAATATCCACAAAGATGTGGAGAATCTCGTCTTCACGCAGCGTAAACTCCTCGCTGCACTTCTGGGCTGTACAACTGCGGCTCCAGTCGTAAAGGAGGCTTGTGGTCTGGGCCGGATCCACATCAAAACCAAGCATCAATTGCCGCAGCGAATCCAGACAACCGAAAGAATCCAGAGCTGGTTCACGCTTCTCAGGCACAGCCAGCGGCCCAAAGAGAATCCGTTGTACCATCTGGTTTCCCTGCTCGCCCTCTGCTGGTTCTATCTCTAACAGGGGTGTTCCCGCGTCAACCTGCACATTGGGGATGGTCAGGATCTGGCAGACTTTGCCGGAAAATGGAGCCACCACTTCCATCTCCATCTTCATCGCTTCCAGCACGGCCACGCGATCACCCGCCGCCACCATGTCTCCCGGTTTGACGGCAAGTGAGACCACTACGGCTGGTGCCGTGGCGTGGACCATGCCGCCTTCATGGCGATCAATGCAATGGGAAATGCCGTCAACTTCTATGCGGTATCGCAATTCTTCAGCCACCGACGTAATCTTGAAGCGGCGGCCGCAAATCGTAAGCCAGTATTCGAAACGGTCCAGGCGCACACTGCAGGCTTGAAGGGAAGTTCCGTCTACATCCACGCGATAAGTATGAGGATCGAGCCGGTAGACCTGCAGGGAGTAGGAATGACCGCGATAGCGAAGCGATACAGTGCGGCCTGTTTCGCGGCGGACTTGCGGCCGCCCGCGCAACGACGAAGCGTAGAATTGCTTCTGCTCGATCGCCAGTTCCGCATCGTAAGCTTCTATGGCGGCCTGGAGCAGTGCCACTTCGGCGTAACAACCGGAAAGATGGTTGCCGTCGCCCGCTAAACGGTCCAGCCACCCGGTATCAACTTTTCCGCTCTGGACCTCGTCCCGCGCGAGCAGTTCCAAAAGGAAGGCCTTGTTGCTGGCTCCGCCCCGAATGACGACAACTCCTTCCCGGAGCGCCCGCTGCAGGCGCGAAAGTGCTTCCTTGCGGTTCTGCCCATAGCCGATGATCTTAGCGATCATGGAATCGAACTGCGGCGAGACGATATCTCCTTCTGACAGGCCCGTGTCGATGCGCACGCCGGGTCCGGTCGGAATCCGGAAGCGCTCCACGACTCCGGGGGCGGGAGCGAAAGCGGCATTGGGGTCTTCGGCGTTGAGCCGCACTTCGATGGCGTGCCCGGCGGGCAGCGGCGGCGCAGGGTCGAGGTGGCCGCCAGCGGCTACATAAATCTGCAATTTGACCAGGTCCAGCCCTGTCGTGCACTCGGTCACTGGATGTTCAACCTGCAGCCGTGTATTCATCTCCATGAACAGGAACCGGCGGCTATCTGGTTGATACAGGAATTCCACCGTTCCGGCGTTGTGATAGTCCGCAGCCTTGCTTAAACGCACCGCCGCGTCACGCAGCCCATGGTCCGCTTCTGCGGAGAGCACCGGCGAAGGTGATTCCTCGAGTATTTTTTGATGGCGGCGTTGGATGGTGCAGTCGCGCACGCCGGCCGCCCAGGTTGTGCCGTAATGATCGGCGATAATCTGAACTTCAACGTGGCGTCCCCCGTGTACCAGCTGTTCCAGGAACACAGTGGGATTACCGAATGCCTTACAAGCATCCGACCGAGCTCCGGTGAAAGCGGTGGAAAGCTGAGCGGGTGAATTTACCCGGCGGATGCCATGTCCGCCGCCGCCGGCTGTCGCCTTGATCAACAAGGGATAGCCCAGGCGGTCAGCCTGGCGTTCAGCTTCCGCCAGGGTTTCGACTGGACCTTCGCTCCAAGGCACCACCGCCACCTGTGCCCGCTTGGCCAGCATCTTGGAGGATATTTTGTCGCCGAGCAACCGCATCGCATCACCACGTGGTCCTATAAACACGATCCCCATGCTGCGACAGAGGTCGGCAAATTCGGCGTGCTCCGCTACGAAGCCCCAGCCTGCCCAAACCGCTTCGGCGCGCGCGCTCTGCAATGCTCGCTGCAAGCATTCATAATTCACGTAGCTGCTTTTAAGCTCGCCGGTAGCTGAATCAGCCAGCTGGGCGGGCCCAAGAAATACGGCTTCGTCCGCTTCGCGCACAAACTGGGAACGGTTATCGGGTTCCGTGAACAAGGCGATCGTGCGCAATGAAGTGCCGTACTCGTGATTGAACTCGCGGGCGGCATGGATGAAGCGCATCGCGGGTTCGCCGCGATTGACTATGGCGACGCGCTGAAACTCGATCTGCATAGGAGCCCCCAACCGGTTCGATTTCCTGCCTGCCAGTTCGCGGGATCAGGCGGCAGTCTGCAGTGACGTTAGGGATTGCAGTGCTTTCAAAGCATTCGCATCGACTCCCTTCGGAAGGGCGACGGTGCGATAGCCTTTCAGCTGCACATAAATGTTGCCGTTTGCGTCCATTACCTCCACATCAAATTTCGAGGGTGTAGGCGTAGCCACGGCATATAAAGGCCCGACGGCCGGCTCGGGCAAACGCAGGACGCGTACTTCCTCCACATGTTGTGGCAGACCAAGCTGGCCCTGTACCGCCAGTTCCCAAAGGCCGGCAGACTGGAAGCAAAGCTCAATCAGCCGGGGAGACATGACGTTCGGCAGGCCGGCAGGATGGTGATTCGCAGGCAAATTCTTGGCCATCACACCGATCATGCGAACGCCGTCCCACCAAGCCTGCTCCACGACCTGGTAAGCCGGTCCGTGGAAATAAACGCGATAAACATCCGAGGCGGCGATCGTCGCTCCGGCCGGTGGGTTGGGCTTTGGCCTGGTAATCGGCTGTGGCTGCCTGCGGACGAGGCGCAGGCGGCCGGTGAAGTGCGTGGTGACCTGCGGTTCCGGCTGATTGGGAAGTGTTCTTCGACCCAGGAGCCGGCACTCTGCAATCAATATGTCACCCTGGGAACGAATAACTGCCTCCAGGGTCAACGTGCGCGGTTCGTTACGATAGAACTTAATGGGAGAAAGGAAGTTGACATTTTCGACCGTCTCAACGTTCCAGCCGGGAAGCAGGCACAGCGCAGCCTCAGCAAAGGCTTCGATGCCCATTACTCCCGGCAGCAGAGGCGTGCCTTCAATCTGATGATCGCGCAGGAAGGGTTGAAGTGCGGGATCCAGCGTCGTCTCAATGGAAAGGCCGCCCTGGAGCGTCATAGATGCAATTTTGCCGATCATGGGCCCATGGAGCGTTTTTTGCATCGTGGTCCGTGCTCTATCCACATCCAGCCCGCCGGTCGGATCCAATTCATTCATCAAGACGCCCATGTGCTGGCCAATGACGACTTCGCCCCGGGTAGCGCCTGCAGTTAGTTCGCGGCGGATGAGGGGAATGCCGGCTTCAGGTGGCAGCATGTCTATGCCGGCGGCTTCCATCATCTTTGGAATCGAGCCACGCGTAGCCATGCCAATTCCGCTCCATGCCGTCCAATCTATGACAATGGCACGCGTGGCTGGCCTGGTGCTACGGAAGTTCGAAGTGATTTTGCACAACAGATCGTTAGCGGAGCTGTAATCCGTTTGTCCCGCGTTGCCGAAGCGACCAGCGATAGAACTGAAGGCCACGGTGGCGCCCAGAGGCGTGCTGCCGATTGCGTGCAATAAGTTGAACCAGCCGTCGCTCTTCACATCAAAGATAAGGTCGAACTCGCGGGCATCCTTGTCTGGCAACATATGACTACGTTCCATCCCAGCTGCGTGCAGCAAGACGTCAATACGCCCACTGTGTTTTCTCACCTGGTCAATGACTTTGGCTACGGCGCTTGCATCCGTGAGATTGACTGCAAAATAATGGGGAGTGCCGCCGGCAGCTCGCACGCTGTTGATAGCGGCTAGCGCGGCCTGGGCCCGCTCCAGCGCTGCCAGTTCTTTCTCGACCAGGGCGGGCGTAGCACGCTCGCCTCGCGCCTGAATGCGAGTGAAGAGCTCGCGCTTCAAGCCCTCCTTGTCGCTGGCAAAGCGTTTGAGGTCAGGATTGTTCGGATCGGGTTCGGGTACCAAGTCGAGCAGGTAGAAAGTTCCGCCCGAAGCTGTGGCCAGATCGGCAGTGATGGCGGAGACTATGCTCCCCGCCGCGCCCGTGACCAGAAAAACAGTCTCTTTGTTGAGGTTCAGGCCGGGCTGACCATCGTTCGCAGGCTGTTCCTTTAAGGCAACTGTCCAGCGCAGACCCTGCTTGTAGCCGATCTCAACGGCGCCCGGATCGGTGAGTGTTTCCTGGATCAGGAGTTCAGCGAGTGCCTCGGCTTTGCACTCGGGTTCGAAATCAACTGCCTTGACCAAGGCTTCCGGCCGCTCACGCTTGTAAGTTTTGGTGAAGCCCACGACTGCGCCGCCCAGCGGCGCCAGGGCTCCAGCTTCGTCATAACCATGCTGGCCGCCAAGGCGCGTGCCCGACACCAGGAAGGTACCCGGCGCCGCAATCTGCTCGTACAGCGTTCGCATCGCGGTGTAGAGCAGTTTCACCCGCATCCGCACCGCTTCATGCCAGCCAGCAAGGTCCAGACCGTGGAAATCGCCTTCATAATCGAGGGCGGGAAGCCAGTACACTCCATTCACTGGACCGGCCGCGAGCCAGGCCTTAAAGCGATTGTTGAGAGTATCTGCGTCTGGCGTATCCTCTACGCGAAGAACTTCCACACCAAGCGCGTGCAACTGCCGCCCTAATGCGTCTCCCACACCACCTTTGTCGCTCATGATTAATACGCGACGAGTGCTATCCAAGATGACACCTGTGGACTTGCAAAGTTCGAGCGGCGGGCGCAAGACGGGTACCGGCACGCGGCGCTGAATGCGATTGGCGGCATCCAGGCTGGCCAGCGCCGGCGAGGCTTCTGCCGGTTTCTCGTTCTTCGCTTTAAGGACTTCCACTCGTGCGGAAGAGCTGA
>DATFDP010000039.1:0-6870 GCA_035252015.1 Terriglobales bacterium | reverse complement strand
GCAGGCGCAAGTAGAAGAGCTTCCGCTTACCGGCTTAACCAAAAAAATCCTGCGCCGCGCCAATTTCATCTAAGGTTTCGTAGACATTACAATTTGTGAAACATCTTTGAGGAGGAACAACAGATGCCTGCTTTGAGCGCTGGCCGAGCCGCCCCCGAGTTTACGCTGGAGAAAATGGAAGGCGGCAATTTCAACCTGGCCGAGGCCCTCACCCGCGGTCCGGTACTGGCGGTGTTCTTTAAGATTTCCTGCCCAGTGTGCCAATTTGCGCTGCCCTATGTTGAACGTCTGTACCAGGCCTACAAGGGCAAGAACGTCAGCATCGTTGCCGTTTCGCAGAATAATAAGAGCGATACCGCCAAGTTCATGCGGGAGTACAAGCTCACCCTTCCTGTGCTGCTGGACGACACCAACAGCTATCCCGCCTCCAACGCCTACGGCCTGACCAACGTGCCCACTCTATTTTGGATTGAGCGAGATGGCGAGATCGGCTTGAGCAGTGTGGGCTGGAGCCGGGCCGACATCGAACAGATCAACCGCTTCATAGCCGAAGCCGGGCGCGGCGAGCAGGCCGTGATCTTTTCGCCGGGCGAAAACGTCCCCGATTTTCGCGCTGGTTGAAGCTCCAAAAACTGACCTGCGGTCGCAGGTAAAAACGAGAAGGCCCGGCGCATCGTCGGGCGTTTCCATCCACGCGGCGTGACTTCTGTAACGTTGGCCGCCCCCTTCGGCCATGTTACCCTCCGGCCAGAGTCAGTAATATCAATTGTTTCCGAGGAACTGCATGCATCTGCGACGCAGCGCGCTGGTGGTGGTCGTACTCTGCACGGCGTGCTTCGCTGGCGCCGCACAGAAGGGAGCAGCGCCCGCTCACAGCAAGCTGCTTCCCATTACCACCAGTTCTCCCGCCGCCCGCAAATTATTCCAGCAGGCCATGGTCAACATGGAAAACCTGCGCACCGAATGGGCCTTGGCGGGCTGGCGCGCAGCCACAAAAAGAGATCCCAACTTTGCGCAGGCCCAGATCCTGGTTGCCTATCTGACTCAGGACCCTGGCGAGGAAATGGCCGCCCTGGCCAAAGCCAAGCAATTGCAGCCGAAGGTCACGCCCGGGGAGAGGCTGCTCATCCAATGGCTCAGCGGCGTGCGTGAAGGTCAGTATGTGCCGGCCATCGCCGCCATGAACGACCTGCTGGCCATGTATCCGCGCGACCGCCGCATTATTTTCCTGGCGGGACGCTGGATGATCCAGCAGGGGCGCTACGATCACGGCGAGATGCTGCTGGAGCAGGCCATCGCGCTTTATCCCAATTACCCTGCGGCGGTCAACGAACTGGGGTATGCCTGCGCCTACAACGGCGAATTCAACAGGGCTTTCACCATGATGGAAAAGTACGTGGCCCTGCAGCCCCGCGAGCCCAATCCGCAGGATTCCTACGCCGAAATCCTCCGCCTTTCCGGAAACTTTAGCGGCGCGCTGGAGCATTACCGCAAAGCGCTAGACCTTGATCCCAACTTTGTGAGCTCGCAGCTGGGTATTGCCGACACTTACGCCTTGATGGGGAACGAAGACCAGGCGCGGCACGAATACGAGAAGGCCATCGCTGTAGCGGATGGCGAAGGCGAGCGCCTGCAATACGGACTGCAGGAAGCGGCCACCTATGTGCGCGAACGGCGCTACGTCGAATCCGACCAGGCCTTCCGGGCGGTAGCGGAGCAGGCCCACCACGAGGGCTTCGCCCGCGTGGAAGCCGAAGCCTGGCGCAGCATGGCTCTTTATCAGCCGCAGATGGCCGCGGCTTTGAACAGCCTGGACGCAGCCGAAAAGGCGCTGCGGGACCATCAGCTATCGCAGGCCGACGTGGAGCAAGAGCACGCCCTCATTCTGGCGGTGCGGGTACGCCGCGCTCTCCAGGGCCAGGATCGCAAGTCGGCGCTGCAATCGCTGCAGGAACTGCAGACCATGGCGGCCTCCAGCCGCAGCGAAGTGGTGCAGCGCTCCTACCATGCCGCCGCTGGTGCCCTGGCCATGGCGCAAGGCAGGTACACCCAGGCAGTCGCTCACCTGCAGGAGGATCAGAATAATCCGCTTTCGCTGGAACTGTTGTGGCAGGCCTTCGAGAAAACTGGAGCCCGGGAGGACACGGCGGGCCTGCGCTCCGATGTTGCGTCTTTGAACGAGCCCACGCTGGAGCAGGCGCTGGTGAATCCGCAACTGCGAGCCAGCCTGAGCGGGGTGGCCGCACACCCGTAATCAGCAGCACTCGCGGGCAAGATTATGGCGCGTATTCCCATTCTTCGCTTTGGCAGCCTTGCCGACCACGCGCGCCAGCTTAACCTCGCGAGCTATACGCCGGCCATCGCGCTGCAGGGCCTGGTGCGCGGCGTGGACAACGTGCGTTACGACGTCTATCTGAGCTCCCGCTTTTGCGACGAAGCCCGCGCCTCAATTTGCGGCTTGATCGCCCGCAACGGCAATGTTGCCGACCTCATCCTGGAAACAACGCGTCCACTGGAGCCGCGCAGCAACCTGCTGTTGCGCTCGCGGGAGGAGCGGCCCGCGCCGCCTCCCGGCCCGCGCGGCACGCCGGCGGAGTTCAAGCGCCTGCTCTCTGACCTGCTGGTGGAGGCGCTCAAGGCCTCTAAGCAGCAGGACAACGTCGCCGTGGATCTGCTGGCTCGCTTGGCCGTGGTCAAGTTCCTGCGTTCCGAACTGACGGCCCAGTTTGCCGTCGTCGTGGAACGCTGCCGCACCCTGCTCAAGAATTGCGAGGGAATGCGCTCCGATCGCGCCACCCAGATTCGCGACCGCGTTTATGCCCTGCAGGTTTCTAAAAAAGCGGTGCTGCGCCGGGCTGGCCAGGAACTATTCGAGACCTTGCGCGAAACCGAAAAGCAGACGCTGGTGCGCATGCGCCAGTCGCTGTTCGGCGAGGCTGCCGGCGCCAGCTACGAGCTGTTTCTCAACCGTCTGATTTTTACCGAGGATGGCCGCGACGACTACTTGAACGCCGAACACTACGTCATGCTGGGCAACTACGAGCATGACCCTGACCGCTTTCTCACCATGCGCGAGCTGGCGGGCGCGTTCCTGGTCTCGCTCGACGTGCTGGACCAGGCCTCCGATGCCGACCGCGTTCTCGACGGCCTGCTCAACGTCCCGGAGAATGCGCAGGAGTTGGTGGCAGGCGGCGCGCCCGATGATTCGTCCTCACGAGGCAAAGCGCAGAGAGCATTGCTCGATAGCTGGCAGGATCTGCTGGAAAACCAGAAGGTGATGGACTACGTGGTCGCCTCCTACGAGGTGGTGCCGCTGCTCAGCGAATATTCGCCGGCCATCAACGCCCAGCAGCTTAAGAACGCGCTCATTTCGAAAAAGGAACGAAGCCGCGTAGAGTCGCTGATCGCCGAGCATCCCCGCCTATCCGGCGCGAGCCTGCAGGGCGCCATCCGCCGGGTGGGAGAAATGAAGAGCGGGGACAAGGCCCGCATCGCCGGTCGCTTCCTCAGCGACTTCATGCGCTATCACCGCGACCTGCGCCGCCTGGAGGCCCTCAACTCCGCGCTCGACAGCGTGAACGTGATCGGAAACGAGAAGCTGCGCGAGCTTTCCCAGCTCAACCGCCTGCTCTACGAGTTCCTGCTGCGCGACGAGCAGAAGCCCAGCGAAGAGAAAGTAGTTCACCACGTCATCATCAAGGCCGACGTGCGCGATTCCACCCGCATGACCCGCGCCCTGGGCGAACGCGGCCTGAATCCGGCTTCCTACTTCAGCTTGAATTTCTACGATCCGGTGAACAAGCTGCTGCCCAAGTACGGCGCCGGCAAAGTGTTCATCGAGGGCGACGCCATCATCCTGGCCCTGCTGGAATATGAAGGCGAGCGCGGCTTTGCCGTCAGCCGGGCATGCGTGCTGGCCAAGGAAATGGTGGACATTGTGCGCGCCTATAACGAAGAATCGCAAAAGGCGGGCCTGCCCGGCCTGGAACTGGGCGTAGGCATCACCTACCAGCCTTCGCCGCCCATGTACCTGATGGATGGCAGTGCGCGCATCATGATTTCTGAAGCCCTCAACGAGAGCGACCGCCTCTCCTCCTGCAGCAAGCAGGCGCGGCGCCTGCTGCCCCTGGGCGGGCCCTTTAACGTTTACCGTTTTCAGCTGCAGCGCGAGGGCAACGGTAACGATTTCGAAGACGCACCCCTGGTTTACAACGTCAGCGGCATTCAGCTGAATGCGGCCGCATTCCACAAGCTGCAACAGGAAATTTCTCTGCAGGCGCAGGATGTGGCCATGCCCACCATCTGGGAAAGTGAGCAGATGCGGCTGCACAGCGGCCTGGTGCCGCTGGAAGGCGGGCTGTTCCACACCGTGGTGGTGCGCGAGGCCCGCGCCGCCCGCCTCAGTGCCCGCGACTTTTCGCCGGTGGGCTGGAGTGACGATCTCTACTACGAAGTGTGCACCAATGCCGGCGTGTACCGCTTTCTGGAACAGTCTCAGGCCGCTAAAGCGGGAAGCTAGGCGCTGCACAAAAAAGGCTCCGCCTCGGTTGCAGGGAGGTGGCCCACACAACGCGGTTTTCGTTGTGTAGGAAATGTGAAGCTTCTCTGCTGACTCGTTCGGACATCGCTTCCACGATTTCTCAACATCCCCACTCAAGCCAAAACCGGGCTTGAGTGGGCCACCAGTCCCACTCAGATCAGAGAACTCTGGTACGAACAAAGCTTCAGCCCGAAGGGCGAAACAGCTGCCGAAGCCAAACATTGGCGAGGCTGAGCCCTGAGCCTGCCGAAGGGCCGGGGCGTGAGCCCTGGGAAATCACGCAAAAAAAAAATTCTCTGCGCGACTCGACCCGGCGAGGGGAGCGTAGGCTCAGTAAGGTATGCGGTGCACCTCAAACGGGATGCGTATCACTGCTTCCAGGGCCACCGCCAAGCCATTCTTGGTGGCGGGGCGGAAGTGGCAATGGCGCAGGGCTTCGCGGGCGGCGGCATCCAGGCGGTTATCCACGCCGCGCAAAATGCGAACATCCCCTACGCTGCCATCGGCGCCAATCACCGCGTAGAGGGTGACGGTGCCTGTCACGTGCTCGTGCATCAGGATTCCGGGATAGGCGGGGTCCACCTTTTCCACCACCACGGGCGCGGTCAACTCGCCCTGCCTGGCGTCATTATTCAATTCGGCAAACCGTATTACCCAGCTGCCGCTGCGCGAATTCAGGTTGGGCATGTTCAGGGTGACGGAATAGAACTTTTTGTTGCCGAACACCTGGCGGTCAATTTCAGAAGGCGCGGCAGGCAGGCTGCTGGGCGCGTGAGACGGCAGATTGCGCAAGCCGGCAGGAATGCTGGCCATCGCCCAAAGACTGCGCGCTGTTGTTGCCGCCACCACGGGAACTCCGTTGTTCGCCGGCTGCGAGGGGCCGGCAGCAATGCTGATGCCGGCCAATTTGTCGCGGCTTGGATTTGCGCTGCCAGTGCCTGCTTCGGCGGTTCCGCCACTATTCGCCTTGGGTGCGCCGGACGCGCCTACATGACCGGAAGGACTTGCAGCGAACATGCCGCGCCGGTTGCCCTGTGGCACCTCGATAGGTCCGCTTACCGCGCTGGGTGCAACTCCCAGCGCAATCATCTGGCCCACCGGCCTGCCAAAAGCCACGGTATGAACGTCGGGCGACAATGCTGCCTGGATCACGGCGCCGCCGCTCACTTGTCCAGCAACGCCGCCGCCCGATCGCCCGCCACTGCCGCCGGCATTGGTTCCAGAACGCTTACCGGCGCCTCCTCCGGCCGTTATCCCCGCTGTCTGTTGAGCAGGAAGCGGCAGCTTGGGAGCGGCTACTCCGGGTTGCAGGTCGGCCACGTTCATCGCTCCCAGTGGATGGGTGACCAGCGCGGTTCGCGCCGGCGGTGGGATGACCGCCGGTGGCGGAGCTCCGGGAGCGCGTAGGGTTGACAGCGCCGATGCGGTTTCCGGAGCCGGAGCCACGGCACTGGGCTGCGGCAACGCAGGGCCGGCACGGTTTGCGGCATCAGCCACATCAGGCGGCGGCGCAATCACCGAAGGTGCTGCCAGGGGCAGGGAGGCACGGTCGCGGGTACGCGCAACCTCGGGTGGAGGTGGTATCGCTGAAGGTTGCGGCAGGGATGCGTTGCGGTTGGCAGGGCGTGCAACTTCCGGTGGAGGAGGAATCACCGGCGTAGCCATCGAAGGCAGGGTCAGCTTGGAATTCAAAGACCCCGGCACGGGCACAGGTCCGGGGTTCGGCGTCCACGCTACCAGATTGGGCAGGCGCATCTCTTGGGCCAGCTTCACGTCGGGAGGCGTCACAATGGTTTGCGTGCGATTGTCCGCTTCCGGCGGCACGGAGATGATTTCCTGCGGCGCATAGGCCGGTTCCGCTTTGCGCGCCACCCGGGCGCGAGGGGCGGGCGCCTTGATCGCCGGCAGATATTCGGAGGTTGTGTAGTAAACGATCTGGCTGGGTTGAAGAACCGGCCGCAGTGTCACCTGCGGATGGATCAGCCAAGCGTGCGAAAAGCCCCAGACGGCTGCAATCATCAAGGCGTGGCTTAGGGCCGATTCCACCAGGCTGCGCCAGGGCACGCCCTTCTCTACGAAAACGTCCGGCCAGAAGGGAGCGGTCTCCAGCCAGAAATCCGCCGGGGGGCGTTCGAGCAGCGCCTTCAGATTGCTGAAAAACTCGGGGAGGCGAGGTTCCAGCCTGACTTGGAAGTGTAACCGTGGCGGAGGTCCACCGGTACTGCACCTTGGCGAATTCGGCTGGCCGGACGGCAGGGACATAACTTCATCCAAGGGCGCGGACAGATTATAGCTGCTTTTGTTCCACAGCCTTCCGCAAAACGGGAATT
>DATFDP010000038.1:0-7632 GCA_035252015.1 Terriglobales bacterium | reverse complement strand
GGGAGTGCAACCGTGCGCCAGTACTGGCTATGCCTCGGATTGCTGTTGGCCGCGACCATGGTGTCTGGTCAGACGAGCGACCACGCCACAGATCGCGCTTACATAGAGAAAGCCGAATCGGATTGGGCGGAGAGTGTGGCTAGTCACGACTGCAGCGTATTGGAGCGTGTGCTTGCGGATGACTTCGTCGGGGTTGATGTTGACGGCTCGCAGTACACGAAAGCGGCTAACATAGGCCAGTGCCAAACACGTCCTTCAAATTTCGCGTTCAATCACCTTGATGGGGTACAGATCAGATTCTACGGTGATACAGCAATCGCGCAGGGCAGCGAGAGTTGGAAGCTGGTCAGCGGTAAACCGGGCAAGTTTGTCTGGACGGACACATGGCTGAAGCGCAATGGGAAATGGCAGATCGTTGCAGCGGAAGACCTAATGCCCGTCCCCAGCCCGTTTAGCCAATCGCAGAAAGGTAAATGAAGGGCTGTTTCCAGATGGCAGTGTGAAATTTCCTTCGCATTTTTCATTTACCTCCGACGAAGGAAGCTGAAGGAAGCGTTTGTTGGGCTTCGCGCTTTCGCGCTCAACGTTTTGGGAGTAGGACGCGGTTTCGGGCCGTCGAGCGAGTCGAGGGCCAATGTCACAAAACCGTCGCGCCGAGCGTAAAGACGGATGGGCAAAGGCTTTCGAAAGTGGGTCTTCCGATGAACAAATACAGGATTTCGGGAATAGTTGTCATCGCCGCTCATTGGGTGACGGCGATGTGGCATCTGTCCGTGGCAGCAAAGGTTCTTCCCGGTCCAACCAATGGCGTCAATTTGCTGGCTGTTGCGCTGATCACCCTCTTGCATTTGGGCGTTGCAGGTGCATGGTGGAAACTTCGCGATAAGCTCGCTGGAGGAATCCTTTCCGCATTCTTCATCGTCGCTCTCGTCTTTGGAATTTATGAGCATTTCATCCATCCCGGCGGCAACAACATCTTCATGGTGTCAGCCTCAGAATGGAAAACTACCTTCGAAGTAAGCGTAGGGCTTTTGATGGCGCTAGAGGTGTTGGGAGTCGGCACAGGAATTCGATTCCTAAAGTCGGGAACACCAGTTGCAGGGGTGAGAGTCGCGGCGTGACCTCCCAGAAACCAGCGCCAAGAGAGCGCCCGAATGACTGCAACCAAGGATGCGCCGATGAGCCAGTGCCCTCCTGACAGGGCGTTCGCGCTTCCGCGCGCACTATTTGGGCCGACGAAAATCCATCCCACTCTTGCCAAATGGCATCTACTCACAGTAGGCGCGACTTCGATGGCAAATTCACAGCAGAAACGAGCCGTGGTCATCGACGATGAACGCGTGATTGCAGATATGTTTGCGGACGTTCTAAAACTCAATGGCTACGAAGCGGCGGCTGCATACAGCGGGAAAGAAGGCATCGAGCGGGCCTTGCAATCGCGTCCTCAAGTGGTCATCTCGGACATCTCTATGCCGGGTATAAACGGAGTGGAATCCGCGCAAGCGATCCACCGCGCGCTGCCCGAGTGTAAATTTCTATTCTTATCGGGACTTGTTAAGGCCGAGGAACTGGTGCGAGATTCCGAAATTGCGGACAGCAAGGTGCTGATGAAGCCTGTTCCACCCGAGGCGATCCTCGCCAGTTTGAGCGAACTTCTGGCCTGATTTGCTCCGTTGTTTGCCGTTACGACCTTTTTCTTTTCTGCCGCTCCCGCTCGCAAGCCTTGCAAATTCGCATAACATACCTTTTCCCTTCGCGAAGAGACACTTCTTCGCAGGTCTCTCGGGGCTACCTAGATCGCACTCACTCTGGGCCGAGCGAAATTGGGGCACCGGGGGCCAATCTGTCCGCGAATTGGCCGCCAATCGCGCCAGAATGCCCTACACGACGCTGTTGCAGTGGCGACCACAGTTAAGAAGCTGACCCTCTCATCGCAACAGAACTGGAAATGTACAATAGCTAGGAGCACTTAGGTGGTACCACCAACCCTGTCTTGGGTGCAGGTTGTGTTAATGCACTCACGGCTTGAGTGCAACTTGGGTGCAAATGGGGTTAACGATGAGCGTGTTTCTGTGGCTAAGTCCAGCAGAATCAACGAGCATCGTAAATTGAAGATTCATGTCCGCGCCCAATTCCGCTTTTGTTCAAGCTTGCAGGGCCCAAGCCACTCCGCACACGCCGGTGTGGTTCATGCGTCAGGCGGGGCGCTACATGAAGGAATACCGCGCCGTGCGCAAGCACCACAGCCTGCTGGAAATCTGCAAACAACCGAAATTGGCGGCTGAGGTCACAATCACTGCGGCGGAAGCCCTGGGCGTGGATGCGGCCATCATCTTTGCCGACCTGCTACTGCCTTTCGAGGTGATGGGGCTGAAGTTTCATTTCGCCAGCGGCGAGGGCCCGGTGATCGAAGCGCCGCTGCGCGACGCCAGCGACATTGGGCGGTTGCGCACCGATCGCGTTGCCGAGCTTTCTTATGTGTCCGAAGCGGTGCGCCTGGTGGTGCGGCACTTCGGAGAAAAACTGCCGGTGATTGGCTTCTGCGGCGCTCCTTTCACCTTGGCCAGCTATATGGTCGAAGGAGGCGGATCGCGCAATTATGTGGAAACAAAAAAGCTGATGTACTGCTCACCCGAGGCCTGGGACGAACTGATGGGCAAGCTGGTGGCGGTGCTCAGCGAGTATGCCGAGCAGCAGGCGCGCGCGGGAGCGGACGTGATCCAGATATTTGACAGCTGGGTGGGCTGCCTGGCGCCCGACGATTACCGGCGGTACGTGTTGCCGCGCACAACGGAACTAGTCCGCAACGTGCGACGCGCTGGAGTGCCGGTGATTTACTTCGGCACCGACACCGCCACGCTGTTGCCGGCGATGAAGGAAACGGGCGCGGAGGTGATCGGCGTGGACTGGCGCATTCCCTTGGACGACGCCTGGCGAAGCCTTAGTTATGGAGGAGCCGTGCAGGGGAACCTGGATCCGGTGGCGCTGTTTGGGAGTTGGAAGGAACTACGCGCCCGGGCCGAGGATGTGCTGCGGCGCGCGGGAAGGCGCCCAGGGCACATTTTTAATCTGGGCCATGGAATTCTGCCGGATACCCCGGTGGAGAGTGTGCGCGACCTGGCGCGCTTCGTGCGTGAACATTCAGCCAAAACGGCGGCGGTATCGAAATGAGCGGATCACAAGCTGGCAAGACGGCGGTCCTGCTACTGGCGCACGGCACGCCAGATTCGGTGGAGGAAGTGCCGGAATTCCTCCTCAAAGTAACCGGAGGCCGGCCGCTGCCGACCAACGTGCTCGAAGAAATCAAGCACCGCTACAGCCTCATCGGGCGTTCACCGCTCACCGAATACACGATGAAGCAGGCTGAGGCCTTGGCCCACGAACTGAAAGCGCCCGTGTACGCAGGCATGCGCAACTGGAAGCCGTTTATTCCCGATACGGTGCGCACCATGGCGGCTGACGGTGTTCAGCGAGCAATTGCCATCTGCCTGGCGCCGCACGACTCGCGCACCAGTGTGGGGCTCTACCGCCGGGCCGTGCTGGGCGAGGGTGCGCCTTCCTTCCCGGTGGAGTTCATTGACAACTGGCACGATCACCCTCTGCTGGCGCAGGCCTTCGCCGAAAAACTGCGCGCGGGATGGGAGCGCGCCTGCCGGGAAATGGGGGCGCGCGTGCCGGTGATCTTCACTGCGCATAGTGTTCCGCAGCGAACGATTGCGGAGGGAGACCCTTACGAAGAGCAGGCGCGCGAGACGGCAGCGCTGGTCGCCAGGGAGGTGCCCACGCTCACAGTCGAGGACTGGACATTTGCGTTTCAGAGTCAGGGCATGTCGGGCGGAGCCTGGCTGGGACCGACGGTAGAGGAGACGATCCTACAGGTTAAAGCAAAAGGGCGCTGCGGCGTTTTCATCCAGCCGATTGGTTTTTTGTGCGATCACGTGGAAGTGCTCTACGACATTGACATCATGTTCCGCGAATTCGCCGAGAAGAACGGCATGCGGCTATGGCGGGCGGAATCGCTGAATAATTCACCCACGCTGATTGCGGCTTTGGCGGATGTGGCAAGGTCGCGGATGGGGTCGAGAGAATCGGCAAAGGCGGGGGTGCAGATAAAGGTGCATTAGCAGATCATGTGCGATAGCTCTTTCCTTCGCGCTCACCTCGTAAACTCGGCTCGTGCTCACTCAGCATGACAATAGTTTTTTAATGCGACGAATTGCCATCATCGGCGGGGGAATTTCCGGGCTGAGCGCTGCATTCTACCTGGAACAGCAGCGCCGAACAGGCGTGCCCCTGGAATACGTGTTGTTCGAAAAAACTTCTCGGTTGGGTGGCTCGCTGCAGACGGAACACGCGGATGGCTGCCTGATCGAGGCCGGGCCTGATTCGTTCCTGACGGAAAAGCCCTGGGCGGCAGACTTATGTCGCGAACTGGGGATTGCCGGCCAGCTGATTGGCTCGAATGACGCCGACCGCAAGACCTACATCTTGGTCAAAGGCCAGCTGGTGCCCATTCCTGACGGGCTGATGTTCATGGTGCCCACCAAGATTCTGCCGATGGTCTTCTCACAACTGTTTTCCTCGGGTACGAAGTTGCGCATGGCACAGGAGTGGTTCCATCCGCCACGTCCGGCCGGCGGTGATGAAACCGTGGCCGCGCTGGTAGAACGCCATTATGGGCCGGAAATGGTAGACCGGCTGGCTGACCCGCTGCTATCTGGAGTGTACGGCGGTGAAGCTTCCGGGCTGAGTGTGCGCGCTGTGCTGCCCCGCTTTGCCGAGATGGAGGCCAAACACGGCAGCCTGGGTCGGGGAATGCTGGCGGCGCGAAAACGCATGGCAAACAGCAATGCTCCTTCCCGCCCGCTGTTCACCTCGCTAAAGGACGGCATGCAGCAACTGGTGGACGCGATTGTGGGGCGGCTGCCGCGCGAAGCGCTGCACACCGGAAGCACAGTGCGCGCGTTGCGCCTCGATGGAAGCTCCTGGCTGGTTGCTTTGGGCGACAGCGGCGGCGAGCGCTTCGATTCCGTGATTCTGGCCGCATCGGCGGCGGCAGGTGCGCTTCTTGCGCCGGTTCAGGCGGAACTTGCGCGGGAACTGGGCGGAATCGCCTACAGTTCTTCGGTAACGGTGACGCTGGGCTATGAACGCCGCGGCTTGCGCCTGCCGCCCGGCTTCGGCTTCCTGGTGCCCCGCAGCGAGGGCAAGCGCATGCTGGCAGGCACTTTCGTACATAACAAGTTTCCCCACCGCGCCCCGAAGGACCGCGCCCTCATCCGCTGTTTTCTGGGCGGCTCGCGAGACGAAGAAATTCTCAGCTGGCCAGAGCAGCGGATCGAGCTTGCTGTGCGCCAGGAACTGCGCGACATTCTCTGGTTAACCGCGAAGCCGCTCTTCTGCCGCATTTACAAATGGCAGGCTGCCATGGCGCAATACGGGGTCGGCCACCTGGAACGGTTGGAGCGGATCGAGCGACTACGGCAGCAATTGCCCGGCTTGGCGCTGGCTGGGAACGGCTATCGCGGTATCGGCGTACCTGACTGCATACGTTCCGGTAAAGAGGCAGCCGCGCTTGCCAATCCACAAGCCGCGGTTACGGCCGTAACTCCCGCCAAAGATCCGCTCGCCCAGCAACCTGCAGGCTGATGTAGGGTTAAACCTTGTAGCGCTTCTGTGGCTTGGGTAAGAACTTCACCCGAGGTGCCAAGCGCGCCGAGGAAACCAATGTCAGTTCGTGGGCTCCAGCTAAGCGTATGTGCATTGTTCTTGTGCGGCAGCCTCATAGCGCAGAAGCAGGACATGTCCAACATGCCGGGAATGTCTGGTGCGCCCGAAGGGCAACATGCCATGGAGGCGATGGAATCGCACCACATGGACATGGGACCGCACATGAAAATGACCTCGCTGCGGCCGATGCGACCCGGCGACCAGGAGCGCGCCGACAAAATCGTGGAGGAAGCGCGCAGCTCTATCGCCAAATATCAGGACTACCGCGTGGCGCTGGGCGACGGCTACGAGATCTTCCTGCCCAATGTGCCGCAAAAGATGTACCACTTCACCAACCGCCGGTACGCCTTTGCGGCGGCGTTCCGCTTCAATCCTGAGCACCCGACGTCACTGCTTTATGAGAAGCACGGTGACGACTACAAGCTGATCGGGCTGATGTACACGGCGCCGCGGCGCATGAGCGAAGACAAACTCGATAAGCGCGTTCCCTTGAGCATCGCACAGTGGCATAAGCACGTTAACCTGTGTCTGCCGCCCAAGGACCGGCGCCAGGAGATGCTGCAGCCGCATCCGCAGTTCGGGCTGCAGGGCTCGATCTATACCAAAAATGCATGCAAGGCGGCGGGGGGCCGGTTCATTCCTCATGTCTTTGGTTGGATGGTGCACATGTATCCCTACGAGCACACCCAAGAAGCGATCTGGTCAGTGGAGCGGCAGATGCATAACCATCCCGGAGACTGAATTTCTTAGCACAGACGCACAGAGAGATTGATGATTGAAGATTTGGGATTGACGATTGGAGCCCACCCCAAATCTCACCGCCGAGACGCCGAGGGCGCAAAGCATTAGGATCTTGTCTGAGCATTGCGAGCCAGCTGTTCCTCAGTAATTCCTGCCGTTACTTCTGAAATGCACGCACGCAATTGGCCCCCTGCCCAGGCGATCTGCTCGGGTGAGGTGACCGCGGGCGGGGCAATCAGCAGGTGGTCGCCGGCGTAGCCGTCCACGCAACCTTGCATGGGATAAACCAACAAGCCGCGGGCGGCAGCAGCCTGGCCCACGCGGGCAGCAAAATTCAAATCGACCGGGAAGGGTTGCTTGGTCTTCTTGTCGGACACGAATTCAATGCCCCAGAGCAGGCCGGTGCCGCGGACGTCCCCGACCGAGTTCACATCGCGCAAGCCTTCGAGTGCTGATTTCAGCGCCGCGCCTGCCGTTCCTTGCTGTGACGCCGCCTGCACAAGCTTGTGCTCGCGTATGCGGTGCAGCACAGCGCGTCCTACCGCGACCGAAACAGGATGCGCATTGTAGGTGAAGCCATGGGTAAAGCTGCCGGAGCCGTTGGCGATGGCTTCCACCACGCGGGGCCCGGCAATCGCTGCGCCCAAGGGCGCATAGCCGCTGGACATGCCCTTGGCAGTGACGATGATGTCGGGCGTAACTCCCCAGTGTTCGACAGCAAAGTTGCGCCCAGTACGTCCCATGCCGGTCATCACTTCATCGGCAATGAGCAGCACACCATGGCCACGGCAGATGGCGGCAATTTTCTGCAGATAACCCTGCGGCGGCACGGCCGCGCCGAGGGTTGCGCCACTGACGGGCTCAAAGATGAAAGCTGCGGCCTCACCCTTGCTGGCTGCCAGCGCGCGCTCCAGTTCAGCAGCATACTGCTGGGCGCAATCCTTGCAGTCGTAGGGGCAGCGATAGCAATAGGGCAGCGAAAGCTGCTCGAACTCGCGCACCATGGGCAGGTAAATCTGCCGCCGGCGCACATTGCCGGAAACAGCCAAAGCTCCCAGAGTCGCGCCGTGGTAGCTCTGGCGCCGGCTGAAAACCTGGAAACGCTGCTTCTGGCCGATTTCCACCTGGTACTGGCGAGCCAGTTTGAGGGCGCTCTCTACC
>DATFDP010000037.1:0-22151 GCA_035252015.1 Terriglobales bacterium | reverse complement strand
TACGTGGTGCGGCGGCATGGCGCTGCCGTGGCCGGCGACCCGCGCGGCCGCATTGACTCTCACGCTTACCTGATTGTTCGCACCGCAGTGAAACCAGCAGCCATTGCTGACTGGGTGCGCCGTGAAGTTGGCGCTCTCGATCCCACGCTTCCCGTCAGCTTAGACACCATGCGCCAGCGCGTGAGCCAGTTGGAAGCTCGCCCGCGTTTTGACGCGGCGTTGCTCGGCTTGTTTGCGGCTTTAGGAGTTTTGCTGGCTGCCATTGGAATTTACGGCGTAATCGCCTTTCTGGTCACGCAGCGCACGCAGGAAATCGGCGTGCGCATGGCGCTGGGCGCCGACACCGCCGACGTTCTGCGGCTGATCACGGGCAAAGGGCTGTTGCTGATTGTGACCGGCAGCGTCCTGGGAACTGTGGCGGCGCTGGGACTTTCGCGCCTGCTGCGGGGATTGTTGTTTGAGGTGGGGCCGAATGACCCGCTCACGCTGGGGGCCGCGGCTGCCCTTTTGATCGCTGTGGCGCTATTGGCAACACTGATTCCGGCGCGCGCGGCCACCCGCATTGATCCCATGGTGGCGTTGCGCTGGGAGTGAGCGGAGTTTCGCCACCGCGGAGTACCGTGCTGCGAGGGCGGGACGCGCTCGCGACAGCCGGCGAGACGCCGGCGCTACCCAAAGGGAGAGAGGATGAATCAAACGGTAGGTCTGCTCCAGGGCACGCTCGACCTGCTGATTCTGAAGACGCTTGCCTTGGAGTCAATGCACGGCTGGGGCGTCGCCCAGCGCATTCAGCAGATCTCAAAGGATGCGCTGCAAGTGCAGCAAGGCTCCCTTTATCCGGCCCTGCACCGACTGGAGCAGCAGGGCTGGATTGAGGCCGAGTGGCGTCCTTCCGAAAATAACCGCCGCGCCAAGTACTATTCGCTCACTCGCGCCGGGCGCAAAGAACTAGAAGTGGAGACCGCCAACTGGGAGCGGCTCTCGGCCGCTATCCGGCAGATTCTGCAAACCGCGTGAACGGGCACGCGCCATCTGCGCGTGCTTCAAAGGTGCTTCTCCTTTCAGCACATACTTTTTTTGTCATGGCTGAGAAAGCGCGAACCGAGCCCGGCGAGGCAAGCGCGACCGAAGGACATATGCATTTTTCAGCTTTTCCGAATGCTAGGAATGCATAGGTCCTTCGTTCAGACGGGCAATGGCTTGCCCGTCCTTGCTCAGGATGACATTCGAAGAGGAGAAACGGTTATGGTACTGCATAAAATCATGCCGCCGCGGATTTGGCGGTAATGGTTTCCAGACCATGGCCGTGGGGGCCGGTTTCGCGCTGGCGCAGCAGGAAGGCGAAGGTCAAGCCCAGAAATCCGAGAACGGAGAAGATACACATACCCAGGCGGTAGCCTTCGGGATTGGCGGCGCTGGCGTGCGCGTGATCGTTGGCCCAGCCGATGAGCAGGTTGAATCCCGCCAGGCCGATGTTCTGGATCATGGTCATCAGCCCGTAAGCCGTGCCCAGCTTCGATTGCTCGACGATGTAGGCCACCGAGGGCCACATCACGGCCGGAATCAGGGAGAACGACACGCCCATCATGGCCATGGGCACATAGAGGGAAATGTTGGTGTAGCCCATTATCAGGTACACGGGGATGAGCAGCAGGGAACCAAACATCATGAGCAGGGCGCGCTTGCCAACCTTGTCGGCGAACAGGCCGAAGCTGGGAGTGCCGAACATGGTGAAGGCGGTAAGGATGCTCACCAGGAAGCCGCCCAGTTCGCGGCTGGTATGGTGCGCGTCCATGAAGAACTTGATGGCGAAGGTCTCGAAGGGGAAGATGCCCGAATAAAACACGATGCACAGGGCCACGATGTACCAGTAAGAGCGGCCGAAGCGGAAGACGTCGCCGAAGACAACCTTGTCAGTCGAGCCCGCCTGACCCAGCGAATACTTCCGCTCGGCGCTCGCTTCAAAAATCCAATAGAGCACGGCGCCAATTACGCAGAGGGTGCCGAAGCCGACGGCGATGAGCAGTGGGTTGCGCCAGCTGGTATATGCCGGTTGCGCCCAGGTGGGAGAATTCTGCGCCAGCCAGGTGCCCAGGCGTGCGATCATCAAATTCATACCGAAGGCGAAGCTCAGCTCCTTGCCGCGAAACCACTTGGCCACGGCGGTGGTTACGGCAACAATCAGCGACTCGGCGCCCAAGCCGAAGACCAGCCGCCCGGAGGCCATTACGGCCAGCCGCGGCGAGATCACGGTGATGATTGACCCCAGGAGGCAAAGCACGCCAAAAATGAAGATGGCTTTGCGCGTGCCGATGCGGTCCACAATGATGCCGCCGATCAGCACCATGAAGACGTTAGGAATGCTGTAAATGGCCTGCAGCAGCCCGATATTGGCGTCGCTGAAATGCAGTTGCTTAACCAGCAGGTCGGCAATCGGGGCAATGCAGTCGTAGACGTAGTAATTGCCCAGCATCGCCAGACTGATGAACAGCAGGACAATCCAGCGGTAGAGGCGGGAAGGCTCGGGGCGGGCGGCCAGGTCGCGAACAGCAGCTTCAGTGGTCAAGGGGTGGACTTCTCTCTAGAGCTGACTGAAGGCAGAGAATACCAGATGGGGAAAGCGGCAGGTGTGACCAGGGTCACGCGAAAATAACGGAAGTTGCAGTTTCAAGTTTCATAACCAGTCCGCGGCCGGAAACTCGAAACCCGAAACTTTGAAACCTGAAACCTGAAACCTTTCCTTACTGCTTGGGCGCGGGAATCGCCGTCTCCGGCCGGCTGGCGTCCTGCTGGTGGATGCGGTCAATATCCTGATTGGTATAGACCTTAGCCGGCGGATGCGCCTGCTCCCAGGCGCGAATGGCTTTTGCCGCCTGCGCAAGATTCTCCGGAGTAGCTGGAATGGCATGCGCATCATTGAATACTGCCGCGCCGGTATTGAGGAAGATGGTTTGCGGGGCGTTGCGGGCCATCATCATCCCGCGCGGGCGAGGGCGCGCCATTGCTTGCCGGCCGAGTCTCGCTGCCAGGGGCACAAACGGCCGCGGTCCAACCAGGGGCGAGACTGCGCCAACCACTGTCGGTTGCCCGCTCACGCTTACCACGGTGACCGCAGGCGGCGACATGTTTGCCGTGCTGCTCAGGCCCATATTGGTGATGGAAAGCGTCGCGTCAGTGGCTCCGGCGACGTTTCCAGGCGTCGCGTTGCTGGCTCCTGCGGGTGATAGGGAAACCGAGTTCAGGCTGAGCATGGGAGTGCTGACCACCGGATAATTGAACTGATCCCAAAGCAGCCGGTTGCTGGCAAAACCGGTATTGGTTACCCACGTTTGCCCAAATGCCTGAACTGCCGCCAAACTCAGCACGAGAACTGCTCCCGCCAGGAACCCGCGACGCATAACTTCCTCCTCCCCGGCTGGTTGGCCGGGCATTCGGGCAAATCTTAAAGTATTTCCTGCTGAAAAGTCACTAACTTCCTATGTAGCGGGCATATAAGCTTCTGGCGATGGCGGTGTCCGAGGTTCCCTTTATGATGGCACGGCCATCCGGGAAGAGGGTGAATTCGTAAGGCTCGTGCCAGAACTTGAGCACGAATTCGTTGTGGCGAACCGTGCCATGGGCGCTAAGCCGTTCACTCATAAGGGCAAAATCCATGGGGCGGGCGCGCTCATGAATCTGTACCGAGTTGCGCCCGCACAGCGAGATGTGGGGCCGGCCCTCGCCGGCCAGATGAACAAAGTCGCGCCGGCCACAGGCACGGCAATCCGGATGCGGCTGTCCCGCCTGAATGGCTGAAGTCTGGTTGCTCCAGAGGTCCCAGGAAAGCAAGGTGCGGCGGAGCTGTTCGCGCGCGCCCACCAGCAACTTGAGAGCTTCGCCCGCGGTTGCCGAGGCGACCACGCTGACCGCCGGTCCCAGCACGCCTGCGGTCTCGCAGGTTTCCAGCACGCCCCGCGGCGGCTCTGGAAAGATGCAGGCGAGGCACGCGGTTTCGCCCGGCAGGATGTTCATGGTGAGGCCGTAGCTGCCGACGGCAGCGCAATAAATCCAGGGCAGCCCGCGCTGCACGGCAAAATCGTTCAGCAGGTAGCGAGTTTCAAAGTTGTCGGTTCCATCCAGGAGCAGTTGCGTGCCGCTGAGCAGGCGGTCAATATTTTCCGGCGTGAGATCAGCTACTTCAGGTTCAAGCACAATCTGGGAATTGCACGCGGCGAGCTTGCGGGCGGCGGCAATCGCCTTGGGCAGGGAAGCAGCGGCATCGGCTTCGTCGAACAGCGCCTGGCGCTGCAGGTTGCTGGCTTCCACGTAATCGCGGTCAATAATGCGCAGCGTGCCCACGCCGGCGCGGGCCAGCAATCCGCCCAGCGTGGAGCCGGTAGCGCCGCAGCCGACGATGGCGACGCGCGCTTGCGCCAGGCGCTGCTGCCCGTGGGCGCCGATGCCGGAAAACAAAATCTGCCGCGAGTAACGCTCTTCGTAACTCACTGGCCATCCCCTCAGGATGTACTAACCCTTTATTATAGGAGTCAGCAACTCACGAAACGGAGAATTGCCGCTGCCTGGGCTAAGGGGAGCAAGTGAGGGCGCCCGGAGGCCAGGCCCACACGGGACGCCTGGCGCCGCCCCGTTGTGCAACGTTGCCTCGGTGACCGGGTTTATCGAAGTGGCTACAATCCACCTCAGACGGGGTATGCAAGCGGGCAAGGAGTCCCTTTGGCGGTAAGGAGAGCATTCGTCCGGGCGCTGATGACAGCGGCTATCGGCATGGCGGGTGCGCTGCTGCCGTCCCTGGCCCGGGCCCAGCACGCCACGCCGGTGGAGGAAGTGCATCGTCCGCAATCTGCGGCGGTGCCGCAAAATTCCGTCCTCTCGCAACCGGCAGCCACCGGCTCACCTGACACCTCGGCAGCGGCGACCGCTTCTACTCCTCTGGGCGCGATTTTCGCATACCAGGGATTGCCGGTGCGCGAAATCCGCTTCGCCGGAGTGGAGAGCGGGGACCTGGAGCAGTTGCAGAAGGTGGTCACGCAGAAGGCGAATCAGCCCCTGGACCGCTTCAAGGTTCGCAACAGCGTGCGCGCCCTGTTCGCCACTGGCCGCTTTGCCGACATCCAGGTTGAAGCCGACCGCACCCCGCAAAATGACGTCACGCTGGTCTTTCGGGCGGTGCAGAACTACTTTGTGGGAGTGGTCAATGTGGAGGGAGCGCCCCGCGAGCTCACCAACACCCAGCTCGGCAACGCCAGCAAGCTGCAACTGGGGGAACTCTATACCGCGGAAAAGCTGCAAACCGGCATTGACCGCATGGGCCAGTTGCTGCAGGAGAATGGCTACTATCAGGCCACGATCACGGAAAGCGAGCAGCGCGACGCCCTCACGCAGCAGGTGAACATTTCCTTTCACGTGGATCCCGGGGCACAGGCGCGAGTTGGGCGCATCACGCTCACCGGGCAGGCCGGCTATAGCCTGCTGGAGCTGCTGAATGCCGCGCACTTTCATCCCGGCGACCAGGTGATGGCGCAAAGCATCACCAGCGCCCTGCGCCGCCTGCGAAAGAAATACCAGAACATCAACCGGCTGGAAGCGCAGGTGTCCATTCCCAGCCAGAATTTTCAGCCGGCCACCAACACCGTGGACTACGTGCTGCACGTCGAACCGGGACCGATTGTGATAGTGCGCGTGCAAGGAGTGAGCATGCGCATGAGCGAAGTCAAGAAGCTGATTCCGGTTTACGAAGAGAATGCAGTGGATGAAGATCTGGTGAATGAAGGCCGCCGCAACCTGCGCGACTACATGCAAACGCGAGGTTACTTCGACGCGGAAATTAATGTCCGTCAGGAATTCGACCAAAAGAGAAACGAGCGCCAGATTGTTTACATAGTGGAGCGCGGCATCCGCCACAAGCTGACCAACATAAATATTTCCGGCAACATCTATTTTGACGTCCCTACCATTCGCGAGCGCATGCAAGTGCAGCCCGCTGGGCGCCTCTTCTCCCAGGGCATGTACAGCCAGCAGATGCTGGCCAGCGACGTGAAAACCATTGAGGACCTGTACCGCGGCAACGGATTCCAGCAGGTGGAAGTGACATCGGCAGTGGACGATAACTACTTGGGCCAGATGGGACGCATCGCCGTCCAGATTCACATCGCTGAAGGCCCGCAGACCCTGGTGGGCAGCTTGCACATTGCCGGGAACCGTACCATCCCTGAGGACGCGCTGCGCACTAATCTCTCCAATGTGGAAGGGCAGCCATTCTCAGAATCCAATATTGCGGCAGACCGGGATGCCATCCTGACTTATTACTTCAACAATGGCTTTCCCGACGCCGCTTTCGAATACGCTGCCAAGCCGGCGCCAGGGCAGCCCAACCGCGTAGAGCTGACCTACACCATTCGCGAAGGGCAGCAGTTCTTTGTGGATCGCGTGCTGGTGGATGGACTGAATTACACTCGGCCCTACGTAGTGCGCCGCGAGCTGCAGGTCCACACCGGCGACCCCGTCAGCCAGAATGAGATGTATGACAGCCAGAGCAAGCTCTACAACCTGGGCATCTTTAATGAGGTGGATACGGCGGTGCAGAATCCGGAGGGCGATGTGGCGGAGAAAAACGTGCTGTTCAGCGTGAAGGAAGCCCGCCGCTACACCTTCAACTATGGGTTCGGCTTTGAAGCGCAGACCGGCCAGCCGGCGGGTCCGACGCAGCCCCAGGGAGAAACCGGAGTGAGCCCGCGGGTCTCCTTTGGCGTGACCCGGCTGAACTTCCGCGGCCGCGATCACACCATTTCATTCAAGTCGCACTTCGGGCGCCTGGAGCAGCGGGCGCTGGTGAGCTACGATGCGCCGCACTGGTTCAACAACGACAAGCTGCGCTTCACGCTGGCCGGTTTTTACGACAACTCGCTGGATGTTGTGACCTATACCTCCAACCGGCTGGAAGGCTCGGCACAGATTGAGCAGACCTGGAGCAGGGCGACCAGCACGCTCTACCGCTTCACTTACCGGCGGGTTCAGGCTACGAACCTGGTGCCGCTGACGCCGAACCTGATTCCCTTGCTGTCGCAGCCGGTGCGCGTGGGCATGCCCAGCATCACCTACATTCGCGACAAGCGCGACAATCCCATCGAGAGCACGCGCGGCAACTACACCACAGTTGATGCCGGCGTGGCGGCCGGCTTCTTCGGCTCGCAAGCCAATTTCAGCCGCCTGCTGGCACAGAACGCCACCTATCTGCCTTTTGGTTCTAAGCGCAGCAAGAACAAGTGGGTTTTTGCCCGCTCCACCACAGTAGGAGTGGAGAACCAGTTCGGCAGCAGCCAGGTTATTCCGCTTCCAGAACGATTCCTCTCCGGCGGCGGCAACACCCTGCGTGGCTTTTCGATCAACCAGGCGGGCCCGCGTGACCCGGCCACCGGCTCTCCTCTGGGCGGAGAGGCGCTGTTCATCAACAACCTGGAGTTGCGCACCCCGCCCGTCTCACTGCCCTGGCTGGGCAATAACATGGGGTTTGTGGTGTTCAACGACGCGGGCAATGTCTTCGCCACTCCCGGGGATATGGCCAAGGGCTTCAGCCACTTAAGCCAGGACACCAGCCAGTGCACGGTGGGGAGCTTAACCTGTAACTTCAACTATCTTTCCCAGAACATGGGCGCCGGCATTCGTTACAAGACACCCATTGGTCCCTTGCGCTTCGACGTCGGTTATAACCTGAATCCGCCGGTATTTCCGGTGAACCAGGCGACGGGAGACCAGGCCTTACCTTCCCCCCATGTGGAGACTGGCCGTCACCTGAACTTTTTCTTTAGTATTGGACAGACATTCTGATGTGGAGACGCTGCTTGCAAATCGCGATGGTGCTGACGCTGGCCGGGAGCAGCCTGTTGGCCGGCGACATCATCGAGCGGGTGGTCGCCACCGTGAACAACCGGCCCATTCTGCAGAGCGACTGGGATGAGGAGGTGCGCTACGAAGTGTTTGTCAACCACCGCCCGCTCTCGAGCGTGACTGCTGATGACCGCAAAGCGGCGCTGGATCGCTTGATAGACCAGGAACTGCTGCGCCAGCAGATTAAAGAGGATGAGGCCGACGGCGTGCTGCAGCCCTCTTCCCCGAACGTGGACAAGCGCCTGCAGGAAATACGCAAACAATACGCAGGCGCGGAGAAGCCGGCAATCTGGCAGGCGGACCTGCAACGGTACGGCCTGCGCGAGGAGGATCTGGCGCGCCACGTCCTGCTGCAAGCCCGCCTGGAACGCCTGATTGACTTGCGCCTGCGTCCCACCATTCACATCAGCCACAGCAGCATTGAAAGCTACTACCAGCAGCAGCTCTTGCCCGAGCTGCGCAAAGCGGGGGTGAAGGATGTGCCGCTGGTGGAGGTTTCTCCCAAGATCGAGGAGTTGCTCACGCAGCGCCGCATGAACGAACTGCTGGCAGCCTGGCTGCACGATTTGCGTTCGCAAAGCGACATCCGCATGGGAGCCGCCGCCGAACCTGGAGTCAGCCAGCGATGAGCGCGGGCGCGCATACCGATGCGGGCTCAGGCGGAGGCAACGCGGCACCGCCGCGTAACCGTGTTCTGCTTCCCGCCATCATCGGCATCCTCATCCTGCTGGCGTTCCTGCTGGCAGGCTGGTATTTCACCAGTCCGCGGTTCCAGGAACTGGTACGGGCCCGGGTAGTGGCCCAACTGCAACGTTCCACCGGGGGCCAGGTGGAACTGGGCGCATTTCAGTGGAATCTTTCCCAATTGAGATTTGAAGCGCGCAACTTGACCATTCATGGCAAGGAGGCGGCGGGAGAGCTGCCGTTTTTCCATGCCGATCGGGTCGAAGTGCGGATGCGCATTGCTTCGGTATTCAGCCAGCGCGTGGCCCTTAGCTACCTGGGCGTGGAACACCCCGTCATTCACCTGGTGTCGTATGCGGACGGCACCACCAATCAACCGCAGCCCAGCGTGAAGCCGCCTACCCTGGAGGCAGACGTCGAGGAACTCTTTCGGCTGGCGGTGCAGCGGCTCGAGGTGCGCCAGGGTGAGCTGGTGCTGAATGACCGCAGCCTTCCCCTGGATCTCACCGCGGACGACCTCCTGGCCAGCATGGATTACGCTTTTAATCCCCGCCACTACCAGGGCACGCTGCACATGGGCAAGCTGGACACTCATTTTCAGGACATGCGTCCCTTCGCCTCCGCCGCTGACATGGAGTTCACCCTCTGGCCCACTTCGGCGCAGGTGAAGTCGCTGAACTGGACCTCGGGCAAAACGCACCTCACGGCCACCGGCCACCTGGATAATTTCAGCCGACCCACCATTACCGCCGGCTACCAGGGCCAGGTGGACCTGGCGGAACTGGGCGCGGTTTTGAGGCGGAAGGAACTGCGTGGCGGCACGGCCGCAGTGCAAGGACGCGCTGGCTACGAACTGGGCAATTATGAAGCGAATGGGAGCATTAGCGCTTCCGGAGTCGACCTTACTGCTCCTTCGGGTGTTCTCCGCCATGCCTCTGTTTCCGGAGAGTATTCGCTTACAAATGAACGATTCGCCCTCACCGGTATCTCGGGGCAGGCGCTGGGCGGGAAGTTGAGCGGCAATGTGGAAGTGGTGAGCCGGGTGGAACCCACGCTGCGCGCTCCGCAGCATCGTCGCTTGCCCCCTCCTCCGCGCGAACAGCGAGGCACGGCGCGGCTGCGGCTGGATGGCATTTCTGTGGCGCAGTTGGCGGAGAGCGTTTCTACGCGCTCGTTTCCCCTGGGACGGTTGCCCTTCGCCGGAAGCGCGACGGGCACGGTGCAGGCCACATGGCGGGGATCGCCTGAAAATGCGGACGCCAAAATGGCCTTCGTGGTGGTGCCATCCTCCCGACGCCAGCCGAACGAGGTGCCTCTGAATGGGCAACTGCAGGCCAGCTACAGCGGCTCCCGGCATCTGCTGACTTTTTCCCACCTGGAGGCAGCCAGTCCGGCGGGAAGTTTGATGGCGAGTGGCACGCTGGGTTCGTCGTCGGCCAACCTGAGCCTGAATCTCACAACCAGCAATGTGGCCGAGCTGCAGCCCATTCTGGCGGTCTTTCAGGGGCCAAGGCACATACCCCTGGTGGTGCATGGAAAGGCCACATTTAACGGCACGGTGGTAGGCCGGATCAGCGCGCCCATCCTGAACGGCCATCTCCAGGTCACGGACTTTGATACCGAGCTGCGGCCTCCGACCCATGGCGGAAAAGCATCCAACACTCCTCATCAAATCCACTGGGATCTGCTAAGCACCGACCTGCAGCTTGCGTCCTCGAATTTGGTCTTGCACCGCGGCCTGCTGCGCCGAAAACAGGCAGAGCTGGATTTCGACGGCAGCATTGGCTTGAGAAATTATGGCGTGGTGGCGGCGAGCCCGCTCTCTGCTCAGGTACGCATGCAACGTGGCGAAGTGGCCGACATGGTCGCTCTGGCTGGATACAGTTATCCGCTGAGTGGGCAAATGGATGCCAACGTGCGTGCTGATGGCAGCTGGCAATCACCGCACGGCCAGGGCAGCATCCACGTGACCCGCCCAGTTTACGGCGCCACGAAATTCGATAGTCTGAGCGCGGATTTGCATTTCGCCGGCGGCCAGGCCCAGCTCGAAAATGTGATTCTTACCCAGGGGCCGGCCCGGATCACGGGCACAGCGGGATACGATTTCCACTCCACCCAGTTCCAATTCAACCTGCAAGGCGGCGAATTCGATTTGGCCAAATTCTCCAGCTTGCAGGGCAGCCGCCTGCGCGTGGCCGGTCTGATGGACTTCTCCGCCCAGGGCTCCGGGACGCGGCAGGCGCCGGTTATCAACGGCAAATTGCGTCTGCGCCGTCTGGTGTTCGACGGCGAGCGCGAGGGCGATTTCAGTCTTACTGCCACTACCCGTGAAAACCACACTTACCTGGTGGGCCGGTCACAGTTTAAGCAGGCCGACCTTGACCTGGATGGCGATCTGCGCCTGCAGGATGATTTCCCCACCCAGATGGCATTGCGCTTCTCACGCCTGGATGTGGATCCTCTGCTGCAGGCCTATCTCCGCGGGCGCATTAGCGGGCATTCTTCCAGCGCCGGCACCATTACCGTGAGGGGGCCGCTGCTTCGTCCCCGCGACCTGGAGGTGCGGGGTGACGTGGCCGAGTTCCGCGCCAACATCGAAAACTTGAAAATCCAGAACAGCGGGCCGCTGCAATTCGCCCTGGTGCAGCGCACGCTGACCTTGCAGCGTTTCCATCTGGTGGGCGACGGCACGGATTTTGAGGCCACGGGCACGGCTCAATTGTCGCCGCCCGGCGTCCTTAACCTGCGCGCCGACGGCACCGTCAACCTGAAGATAGTGCAGACTTTGAACCCGAATTACATGTCCTCAGGCATGATGACGCTGGCGCTGCGCGTGGGCGGCACCACGGCTGATCCCGACATGCGGGGACGGGTGCAGATTACCGACGGCACGCTGGCCAACATTGACCTGCCCAGCGGCTTGAGCAACATCAATGGCACGCTGGTGTTCAACCAGGACCGCCTGCGGGTGCAGAAGCTGACCGCCCAGACCGGCGGCGGGATGCTGAACCTGGGCGGATTTATCATCTATACCCGCACGCTGAGCTTCGACCTGACCGCCGATGGCAAGGACATCCGCCTGCGCTATCCGCCGGGCATGAGCACCACGGCCAATGTCAACCTGCACCTGGCGGGCGGGCTCAACCGCTCCACGCTTTCCGGCGACATTCTGGTGACGCGTTTTCAACTGGCGCGGAACTTTGACTTCGCGAGCTATCTGGCACATGCGCGGGCCCCCGCCACGCTGCCCAATCCGCAGTCGCCCCTCAATAACTTGCGGCTGGACGTGCACGTCACCACCACGCCCGAGTTGGATGTGCAGACGGCAATTGCCCGCATTGCCGGTGATGCCGACCTGCGGCTGCGCGGCACCGCCGCCAAACCCGTGGTTCTGGGGCGGGTGGATATTGCCCGCGGCGACGTGAACTTCAGCGGCACGCGGTACCACCTGGAGCGCGGGGACGTCACCTTCAGCAACCCGGTGCGCATTGAGCCGGTGCTGGACCTGGAGGCAAGCGCGCGAGTGCGCGATTACGACATCACCCTCGGCTTCCACGGGCAGGTTGATAAGCTGAACGCCACCTACAGCTCGGAACCGCCGCTGCCCACGGCCGACATTATTGCCTTGCTGGCCATGGGGCGCACGCGGGAAGAATCCGCGGCCCTGCAGCAGCAGGACACCACCTACACCCGCACGGCTTCCAACGCCATTCTCAATGAGGCTCTGAACAGCGCCAACAACAACCGCCTGGAGAAAATTTTTGGCGTCAGCCGGGTGAAGATTGACCCGGAAGCCGGCGGCGCCGAGAACAACCCCAGCTGGACCCGTGTGACCATCGAGCAGCAAATCTCCAATACCCTGACCCTTACCTACATCACCAACGTTTCTCAGGCCCAGCAGCAGATCATCCAGGCCGAGTACTACCTGACGCGCAACATTTCTCTGATTGCCTTGCGCGATCAGAACGGGGTAGTCAGCTTTGACATCAGCATTCGGCGGCGGAAGAAGTAGCTGCTCAGGCCGGCGGCAGATCTTGACCTAGGCTGGCTTAGTTGCCGCTGCCCGTACGAGCGCTGTGCCAACTTCGGGTTCCCTGGCGGCGACGAGGATTGCCTTTTGCTGAAAATTCGGAACGCCTAAACTAAAAGCGGGACAAATCAATGGCGCTTTAATCTCATCTAAATAGATGATGAAAGCTTCGGATCATAAGAAATACGAAGGCAAGAGGAGAAAGACGATGAGAAAGAAAGCGGTTTATCTCACGAGTGCAGTGCTGGCGTTGGCGCTGTGTTTGCCCGCCCTGGCCCGGGACAAGTCGAATTCCGGCGGGAAAAATGACCAGCAAATCCAAAACAGCATGCAGAAGTGGCTGAAGGACAAAGGTAGCAAGTTCAGCGGCGTGCAGGCTTCGGTGGAAGACGGGGTGCTTACCCTGAGCGGCGAGGTTCCGCTGCTCATCAACAAGCTGGATGCAGACAAGCATGCTCACGGCATCGACCACGTCCAGGGTGTGCGGAATGAGATCCAGGTGAAAGGCGGTGTTTCCGACCAGCAACTGCAGTCGGAGCTGGCCAATAAGCTGCGTTACGATCGCATCGGCTACGGTATTGTTTTCAACAACCTGACCTTGGGCGTGCAAAACGGCGTCGCCACCGTAGGGGGCAGCGTTCTGGACTATCCCAGTCGCGATTCCGCCTTAGCCATTGTGGAAACCACCCCGGGCGTGCAGGGCGTGGTTGATAACATCCAGGTGCAGCCCACTTCCAACTTCGACGACGAGCTGCGCATCCGCCTGGCACGCGCGATCTATGGGCAGCCTGCTATGCAGAAGTATGCCATGGTTCCGGAAGCCCCCATCCGCATCGTGGTCAACAACGGCCACGTTACGCTGGCCGGCGTGGTGGATAGCCAGATGGACAAGCAGATCGCCGAAACCCAGGCCAAGTCGGTGCCGGGCGTGTTCAGCGTAGATGACCAGTTGATGGTGGCCCAGAAACAGAAGTAACAAAAGCTGACTAGCTGGCTAGCTTTCTGGCTGGCTAGCTAGTCGCTGAATAGCTTTCTGGCAGCCTGGCTTTCTGGCTAGCCAGAGCGCGTTAGGGAATAGGTTGTTCGCGCGGGCTATTCAGCTAGACAGCCAGTGAGCTAAACAGATTCCCTCCGCTACAATGTAGTTCGTGGCCCTCCTGCACAACTTGCGCACAACGTTGGAAATGATCAGGTGGGAGCACTCGATCTTTGCTCTCCCTTTCGCGCTCTGCGGAGCCATGCTGGCAGCGGGCGGCTGGCCCACCGCCTGGCAGCTGAGCTGGATCATTGTGGCCATGGTGGCGGCGCGCTCGGCGGCCATGGCCTTCAACCGGCTGGCAGACGCCGAAATTGATGCCGTCAATCCTCGCACTCAGACCCGAGCTCTGCCCACCGGCGCGCTCTCTCGAGGTTTTGTCGGCGTTTTCGTCACCGTGGCTTGTGCCGTGTTCGTGCTCGCGGCTTCGCAACTGAACCGGCTGGCGCTGCTGCTCTCCCCGGTGGCGCTGGCCATTGTTCTGCTTTACTCCTACACCAAGCGCTTCACCCGCTGGTCTCACCTGGTGCTGGGATTTGCGCTGGGCGTGGCTCCGGCAGCTGCGTGGATCGCGGTGCGCGGCTCGCTGGATGCGCGCATCCTGCTGCTTACCGCCGCCGTTACGTTCTGGGTGGGAGGCTTTGACGTGCTCTATGCCTGCCAGGACTACGATTTCGACCTGCGCAACGGGCTGCACTCCCTACCGCGCTATGTGGGCATCGGCCATGCTCTGCTTATCGCCCGGCTGTTTCATGTCGGCATGATGCTGCTGCTGGTTGCCCTGGTGCTCAGCTTTCAGCTGGGCGTGCTAGGTCTAGCGGGCGTGGCTGCGGTGGGTCTGCTGCTGGCCTACGAACATTCACTGGTCTCGCGTGACGACCTCAGCCGGCTGAACGCCGCCTTTTTCACTATGAACGGGGTTATCTCGGTGGTGTTCTTCCTGTTCGTGGCGGCAGATCTGCTGCTGCGGAAGTAGCCATGCGACGGCTGAAGAGCTCATGCGCCTGGCTTCAACATGCGCCTGGCTTCAAGTCTCATGAAGCGGTAGGCGCATGCAGAATTCTTCTGATTTGCTCAATGTGATTGACGTCGTGTGCCGCCATATGCCGGCACAGTTGTCGCAAAGTTACTTGTCCCCTTTCTGAGTGCGTCCCGCACCGTTCCCACTGCTGTGGCGTGAGGCGGGCAAACATCCGGAGGTTAGCCTGGCGCAGCAGCCGAAACATGGCCAGAGCATCTTCGGGTTCCCAGGATGAGTAGTCGCCTAAGCGAGCCCAGAGTTCCTGATCAAAGGCGATCAGTTCCGGGCGGTCGTGCTCCAGCATCTGGCGATAGCGCCAGGAACTCGCCAGTTCATCTTCCGCAAGGTGGGCGATAATCTGCAACACCGACCACTTGCCCGGGGCGGGAGGTTGTTTAAGCCTTGCCGGAGCAATGCCAGCGATCAGGCCGGCAATGGTGTCCGGCGCCTCGCGCTGCAGGGCGACGGGATCTCTACCCTCAACCTAAGCCGCAAACCGGCTTTTGTACTCTTCAGCAGTTTCAGTCATGTCGTTTCGACCAGCAGCAACGATTTTACAGGCAGAGCACGGGGGAATCACACGAGGCTGTGACGAAGTGCCGCCGCCTGCGCTATCATCATCTCGTGGCCCAAACGCATCCGTTCCAGACCGACCACGCGCGCTTGCAGCCCATCGCAGAGAAGGTGCTGGCCCATGAGCGGCTCAGCGCGGCCGATGCCCTCACTCTGTATGCTTCCCCCGACATTCTGGCGGTAGGCTGGCTGGCCAATAATGTGCGCGAGCGCCTGCACGGTGACAACACCTACTTCAACGTCAACCGCCACATCAATCCCACCAATGTGTGCGTGGCTGCTTGCCGCCTGTGCGCTTTTGGCCGCAAGAAGGATGTGCCGGGCGCCTATACCATGGCACTTGAAGAAGCCTGGCAGGCAGCCGCTTCCGGCTATAGCGAGGCAGTGACTGAGTTCCACATCGTGGGCGGGCTGCATCCCGATTTGCCGTTTCAGTATTTTCTCGACCTCATTCGCGGGCTCAAGGAGCGCTTTCCCCAGGTACACCTGAAGGCCTTCACCATGGTCGAAGTGGCGTACCTGGCCAAGCGCGCCAAGCTCTCCATTCGCGAAACCCTGGAACAGCTCAAGGCCGCGGGGGTGGATTCGCTGCCCGGCGGCGGGGCGGAAATTTTCGCCGACCGGGTACGCCACATCATTTGCGACCACAAGATTGACGGCGACCAGTGGCTGGACACGGCGCGCACTGCTCACCAACTAGGCCTACGCTCCAATGCCACCATGCTCTACGGCCACATTGAAGCCGACGAAGACCGGGTGGACCACCTGCTGAGGCTGCGCGCGCTGCAGGACGAAACCGGCGGCTTCCAGACGTTCATTCCGCTGGCGTTCCATCCGGCAAACACGCCGCTGGAGCACCTGCCCACCACAACCGGCATGCTCGACCTGCGCCAGATTGCGGTGAGCCGGCTGGTGCTCGACAATTTTGCTCACATCAAGGCCTACTGGCAGATGCTGACTCCGCGCATCGCCCAAATTTCCCTGCGCTTCGGAGCTGACGACCTGGACGGCACGGTGATTGAAGAGAAGATTTACCATGATGCCGGCGCCACCACGCCCCAAGGCCTGCGGCGCCAGGAACTGGAGCGGCTGATAAGCGAGGCCGGCCGCATTCCCGTGGAGCGCGACACCCTCTACCGCCCCGTCACCCGCACGGAAACCTCTGTCACCGTGGCTGTGTAGCAACCCTCAACTGAAAGCTCATCTGCGATAACTGCACATCCCATCTGTTCCAAGAAGATTTCGTAGTACTCTCGGAGCATGCGCATCCTTGCTGCGTTCTGGCTCGCAATTGGGTTGCTTCTCTCGCCACCGAGCACGGCGCAAAGCCAGTCGGCACCGCTCCCGATTGTGATTACTCACGCTACTGTCATCAATCCGAGTACGTCATCGGTGCAGGCAAATCAGACCGTAGTTATCACCCACGATCGCATCACCTCGGTTAGCAGCGCGGAAGACCTCAAGCCGCCGAAGAACGCGCGGGTGATCGATGCCACCGGCCAATATCTCATTCCAGGTCTTTGGGACATGCACGTTCACTCCGCCTTCGGCGATTGGTTCCCTGGTGGACGCGACATTATTCTGCCGCTCTTTATCGCCAATGGTGTCACGGGTGTGCGCGATATGGGCGGAGACACTCCTGTTCTGCTGGAGTGGCGTAAAGAGATTGCGGACGGCAAAATCATCGGCCCACGCTTAGTCATCTCCGGTCCCATGCTCGATGGGTTTTTGCCGAACGGAAAACTGCGCTTCCCCAGTTCCATTCCTGTTACTACTCCGGCCAGTGCGGTTGCCGCCGTGGACTCGCTCAAAGCGCAGGGCGTGGACTTCATCAAAGTCCAGTCAGTTATTTCGCACGATGCCTACCTTGCCGCTGCTGCGGAAGCCCACAAACAGGGCCTGCCGATTGTCGGCCATGTGCCGGACAAAGTTCGCATCAGAGAAGTTGTGGAAGCGGGGCAGAAGAGCATCGAGCACCTGATGGGCATCTTCGAAGGCTGTTCTAGAGAAGAGGACAAATTCATCAAGGGCCAAGGCAGCTTGAAGCTGCTGCTCGCCACACAGGACGAGCAAAAATGCCATTCGCTCATCAAGCTCCTCGCGCAGAACCAGACATGGCAGGTACCCACGCTGGTCTGGCAACGTGGAGGAACATTTCTCGACCAACGCGACCTGAAGCACCAACCGCTCGACAAGTACGTTCCGGCCTACTGGCGCGATGTGACCTGGCGCCGCTTCACTGATGAGATGATGCCCGACCTTCTACGCGATCCGTTGGCGCTGCGCCAGGAGTACTTCGCGCACAACCTGCAAATGGTCGGCACGCTACACCGTGGCGGGGTGCCTTTCATGGCAGGAACGGACACCGCTCCGGGCGTCTATATAATGCCCGGCTTCAGCCTGCACGATGAACTCGCCAATTTTGTCGAGTCTGGTTTCACGCCGATGGAATCGCTGCAGACGGCCACCAGCAACCCGGCGAGATTTCTTGGGATAGAAAACAGTTTTGGTTCAGTCGAACCGGGCAATATCGCCGATTTGGTGTTGCTGAGCGCAAATCCGCTCGAGGATATTCGGAACACCCGGAAAATCAGCATGGTTGTGGCGAACGGCCGGCTTTTGGATCGTGCGGCACTCGATCAGATCCTGACGAGCGTGGAGGCTGCCGCAAAGCAGCAGAAGTGAAATCCGATAGAGAATAACGGTCAACGTGAAGTTATCAAGCGAGGCCAGAGCACAGGTGACTTTCGTAACTGCTGGTGACATTGAGGACGGAAGGAGTTTTCGCTCGCGAGGAAAGAGCTTTCCTTCAACCGATGGAGGCGAATGTGCAATGGCCGATCGCTGCGCGCAAACATGTGCTTACCTCGCCTCAACTTGCCCGTGCCGCCTGACTGCACGCCGGGTTGGTTAGAAAAATGCTCTCTCAGTACTGTTGCTCGTAACCGTGCACCTGCGGTGCTTGTCCCCTAAACCCCGACCGACTGCGCAATCACGGTAGCGGCCTCATATCTCCCCCTCTGATAGCTCCCCCAAAATCTGGAAACGCTATTTGCTTGGAGTGTGGCGGCGATGCGACACATTATTCGACGGGTCTTTTTACCATTCAGCCTGGTCATGCTCAGCTTTATGCTGAGGGCTTCTCTTCCGCAGGGTGCGACGGGAAGCTGGGGTTCGGCAAACAGCATGCCATCGTTGCACGACGGCGGTTGCGCGGTCGTGCTGCAAGATGGACGCATTCTGATCGGTGGTGGCTCCGACGCCAGCGGGGCGACGGCAAAGGTGGACATCTTCAATACGGACGGATCCTGGTCGGCTGCGCCGGCCATGCTTTCGCCGCGCACGCATCAGGCTTGTGCGGCGCTGCAGGACGGGCAGGTACTGGTTGCGGGCGGCATCACGACGGGAGGCGGCGTCACCAACTCGGCGGAGTTGTTTGATCTCAGCGCCAACTCCTGGTCGCAGCTTCCGGCCATGAGCGAGGCGCGGGCTGGTGCAACCAGCTCGGTGTTGCAGGACGGACGTGTACTGCTGGCCGGCGGACAAAGCACGACCGGCCCCAGCAACTCCCTGGAGATATTCGATCCCAACACCCAGACATTCAACTTCGCCGGCACCATGTCGGCCTCCCGGCAAGACGCCGCAGCGGTGCTCCTCCAAGACGGCCGGGTTTTGATCGTCGGCGGCAGTGGCGTGGATGCGAACGGCAATCCAGTAATACTCGGCTCCAGCGACATTTATGATCCGGGAACCGGATCGGTATCGCCGGGCCCTGCCCTCGTAACTGCCCGCAGCAAACATTCCGCGACAATGCAGCTGGACGGGAAAGTGGCTGTCATTGGAGGAAATGACGGATCGAACGACCTTGCCAGTATTGAAGTGTACGATCCCATCGCAGGCGGGAACTTCAGCTCGCTATCGGCTTCGCTGTTAACGCCACGCAGCGGGCATCTTGCGTTCCTGCTCCCAAAAAACAACGAGGTGCTGGTTGTGGGGGGACAATCGGGCGGCGTTGACATGGCTTCCGCCGAACTTTATGTCCCATGGGGGAGCCAAGGCGCGGGAGCGGATCAGAGCACGGGATCCATGGCTGCTGCGCGGTCACAGGCGTCTGGTGCGCCCTTGAGCACTACCGATGGGCTGCTGCTCGTCGCCGGTGGTTCGGCGCAGACCAGCGCTGAACTGTATAGCTTTGCCACCGTAACCACCGATCAATCGGACTATCCACCCGGCACACCGGTTACGATTACGGGCGGCGGGTGGCAACCGGGTGAGACCGTCACATTGACGCTGGTGGAATCGCCTCTGATTGATACTCATCCGGTAATGAGCGCGGTGGCCGACCAGAATGGAAATATCTTCAACAACCAGTTCTCGCCCGACTCCCACGATGTGAACGTGCGTTTTTACCTGACGGCGACAGGTTCGCAAGCGCAGGCGCAGAACACGTTCACGGATGCGGCGGGAGATAACACCTCGACGGTGGTCGTTTGTTCCCCTGCTTCACTGACGGTCGGGAGCTCAACAACCTGTACCGCAACCGTCAGCAATACCCAATCAGGAGCGCCGAATGGCTATCCGCAAGGAGTAGTGACATTCAGCTTTAATGGAACTGGATCATTCACCCCAGCGAGCGGCACATGCACAGTAGCTCAGGTCGGATCAACCAACAACTCCAACTGCATCGTCACCCTGACGCCCAACGCAACAGGAAACGGTTTGAACGTCAAGGGAAACTACAATGCCTCCAACAACAGTTGGAAGAACAGTGTTAGTTCCAACTTCGGCTTGACGGTTGTTGCCGCTCCAATTGCTTCTTTGGCGGCATCGCCTTCGACCATCACCAGCGGACATTCGGCCACGCTCACACCGACATTTAGCGGCGGTACCGGCTCGATTGACCATGGAATCGGCGCCGTGACAAGCGGAGTAGGAGTATCAATTTCACCAACCGCCACGACCACCTACACCTTGACGGTTACGAACACTCTGGGGGCGACTGCGACCTCGCAGGTAGTGGTTACGGTAGTAGCCCCGCCTTCTATTATGAGCTTCGTCGCTTCACCTTCAACGATTAATTCCGGAAGTTCCTCCATGCTGACAGGCGTGTTTGCCGGAGGCACAGGATCAGTCGATCAGGGAGTTGGCGCGGTGACCAGTGGAGTGGGAGCTTCGGTTTCGCCGACCAGCACCACCCTTTACACATTGACGGTTACCAATGCTGCAGGAAACACCGCAACAGCGACAGCCAAGGTTACCGTGAACACAGTAGTGCCCACTACGACGGCCTTTGTCAGTGGAAGCGGGCAAACCACCACCTATGGCAGCGCTGTTCCGAATCCGTTGGTGGCACAGGTAAGCGCCAGCGGCTCAACCCCCACGGGGACCGCATCTTTGTCGATTGATGGCGGCAGCGTAGTGGATACTGAGACGCTGGATGGCAGCGGACGAGCGACTTTTGCAGGTAGTTTTGCCTCCGCTTTAACTGCGGGCGGACACAGCTTGCACGTGGCTTACACGCCCACTTCCGGCAGCATTTTTGTTGCTAGCTCTTCATCCCCGGACGGTTCGGTGACGATCACTCAGGCAAGCCCAGTGGTTAACTGGGCCGCTCCCGGAGATATCGTATATGGAACGGCTTTGACCCCGACCCAACTGAACGCGACGGCATCGGTACCCGGTGCCTTTGCCTACTCGCCGGCTGCGGGTACAGTCTTGAATGCGGGCAATGCTCAGCAGTTGTCCGTAAATTTCACGCCGACGGATACGGCCAATTACGCCTCGGCAGTAAAGTCGGTTGCCATCAACGTGAACAAAGCCAACGCCACGGTCGCGGCGAACGGTTACACGGGGGTTTATGACGGCAACGCACACGGGGGCAGCGGCACGGCCTCCGGCATCAACAATGAAGACCTGAGCAGCTTGCTGCATTTCACTGCCGGATTTACCGACGTGCCCGGCGGAACCGTCAATTGGACGTTCGATGGCAACAACAACTACAACTCCGCATCAGGTTCGGTGCAGATTGTTATTTCCCAGGCACAGGCCACGGTGAAGGTGACCGGCTACAGCGGGGTGTATGACGGCAATGCGCACGGCGCCACGGGTGCAGCGACCGGGGTCAAGGGCGAAGACCTGGGCAGCATGCTCAATGTGGGGGCGAGTTTTACCGAAGTCCCTGGTGGAACAGCCAACTGGGCATTTGCCGGAAATACCGACTACAAAGCGGCGAACGGAAATGTTGCCATCACAATCACGCAAGCCGACGCCAACATCAAGGTGAATGGGTATACCGGTGTGTATGACGGGAATGCACATGGCGCTTCGGGTTCGGCGACGGGGGTGAAGGGCGAAGACCTGAGCACGCTGCTGAATCTCGGTTCCAACTTTACAGACGTGCCCGGCGGCACAGCCAACTGGACGTTCGCAGGCAACACGAATTACAAGTCCAGCAGTGGCAGTGTTGCTATCACAATCTCGCAGGCTGATGCCAACATCCACGTCACCGGCTATACAGGTGCGTACGACGGCAATGCGCACGGAGCAAGCGGCACGGCGACAGGCGTCAAGAGTGAGAATCTGAATGGCCTCCTTACCCTCGGCGCTACGTTCACCGACGTGCCCGGAGGGACGGCCAATTGGACGTTCGCTGGCAACACCAACTATAAGGCAGCGAACGGCAGCGCTGCCGTCACAATCAGCCAGGCCGACGCCAACATCAAGGTGAATGGCTACACCGGCGTGTATGACGGCAACCCGCACGGCGCCACCGGCACGGCAACGGGCGTGAAAGGCGAAGACCTGAGCAGCCTGCTCAATCTGGGTGCGAGTTTGACTGATGTGCCTGGCGGAACAGCCAACTGGGCCTTTGCTGGAAACATTAATTACAAATCCGCCAGCGGCAGCGCCGCTATTGCGATCAG
>DATFDP010000036.1:0-21096 GCA_035252015.1 Terriglobales bacterium | reverse complement strand
CTTCAGCTACTGGAAACCCATGGCTCCTGATCCTGGGGGCGCTCGAGAAAAAGATCAGCCGGCACTCCTACGATACCTGGCTGAAACCGACGCGCTTCAGCCATGTGGCCGGGAAGATCATCTTCGTGCGGGTGCCGACGCCTGAGTTTCGCCACATTGAAGAAAAATTCGGTGACCTGATCCAGGAGGCGATGGACACCTGCGCGCCTGACTACCAGGACGTCAAGTTTCTCGCTCCCGAAGAGGAAACTCAGGCAGCTCCGGTGCGCGCCGAGACAGGTTTTGCACCGGCTTCCGCCACCGCGGCGTCAGCCCCTGCCCGGCAGCAGCGCTTTGACTGGGACTCGGCAGCGCAGCTCAGCCCCAAGTACACGTTCGACGCTTTTGTGATCGGCTCCGGAAACCAGTTTGCCCACGCCGCCTCGCAGGCCGTGGCCGAACGGCCTTCCAAGGCTTATAACCCGCTGTTCCTCTATGGCGGCGTGGGGATGGGCAAGACCCACCTGATGCAGGCCATCGGCCATGAAGTGAAGCGGCGCACGCCCCAGGCGTCTATCTGCTACGTCTCCAGCGAGAAGTTCACCAACGAGATGATCAACTCGCTGCGCTATGACCGGATGATCAGTTTTCGCGACAAGTTCCGCAACGTGGACGTCCTGCTGATTGACGACATCCAGTTTCTCGCGCAGAAAGAGCGGACGCAGGAAGAGTTCTTCCACACCTTCAACGCGCTGCACGAGTCCATGAAGCAGATCGTGATCGCCAGCGACCGCCCACCCAAGGAGCTGGCGGAAATCGAGGACCGTCTGCGCAGCCGCTTCGAGTGGGGTCTGATCGCCGACATTCAGCCCCCCGACCTGGAAACCAAGGTAGCCATCCTGCAGAAGAAGGCGGAGCAGGAGCGGGTCACGCTTCCCATTGACGTCGCCCTTTATATCGCTTCCAACATCCGCTCCAACGTCCGCGAACTGGAAGGCGCGCTCATTCGCCTGATCGCCCACTCCTCTCTGATTGGGGCCGAAATCACCCTGCCCTATACCCAGCAGGTGCTCAAAAATTTTATTGATTCGCAGGCGCGCAAGGTCACCATTGAAGCCATTCAGAAGTCGGTGGCCGAGCAGTTCGGCCTCAAGTTGGTGGAGATCAAGGCCAAGAACAACTCCCGCGCCATCGTTTACCCACGGCAGATCGCCATGTACCTGGCCAAGCAGCTTACCGAGGCCTCGCTGCCTGAGATCGGTCGTCAGTTTGGCGGCAAGCACCACACCACGGTGCTGCACTCCGTGGAGAAGATTGATGAGAGCCGCAAGGGCGACAAGGATTTGAACAGGCTGCTCAATAAATTGACGGAGACTTTGGGCGGATGAGTCGCGGCTCCGCCCTCCTTTTCCACCTCGCGGCCCAGTCTTCCTCCAGCCCCGCTGTGCACCGCCTGTGGAATGTGTGTAACAGACGGCCGGATTTACCCCCGGACCCCCCGCTTTCCCTGTCCAGCCACAGCCGGGAGCGCTTATGAACAGCAGGATTTTGGCCAGAATGGTGGCTCCCCTGGCGGTTGGGGCCTCAATTTCCACTTTTCCGGCCTGCCTACTGTTACTGCTGGTTTTATAGGTTTTTCTTTTGATATAAGGGAAGTACTAATCTCGGGCTGCGGGCCCGGCTTTCAGGGTGGTCAATATGCCGGCAGAGGCGATGGTCGCTACAGGGACATCCACCATGGAAATCACCGTCAGTAGGTCTGAACTGCTGCGCGAACTGACTGCGACTCAGGGCGTGGTCGAGCGCAAGACGACGATTCCTATTCTTTCCAACTTTTTGTTCGAAGCCGCCGGCGATAAGCTGTCCATCACCGCCACCGACCTTGACCTGAGCCTGCGCACTTCCTGCGCCGCCAAGGTCAAAAAAGAAGGCGCCTGCACCATTCCCGCACGCAAGCTTTACGATTACGTCAAGCTGCTGCCCGACGTGGATATTTCCGTCAAGCTGCTGGAGAACCACTGGGTCAACATTCGCGCTGGCCGCTCCAATACCAAGATGGTGGGCATGGCGCGCTCCAATTTCCCCAGCCTGCCCGCGTTCCCCGGCGCCGGCATCGTGAAGATCCCGGCCGCGGTGCTGCGCACTCTGATCAGCAAGACCATCTTTGCCATCTCCAACGAGGAATCGCGCTATACCCTGAACGGCGCGCTCATGGTGCTGAAGCCGGAATCCATCGTTATGGTGGCCACCGACGGGCATCGCCTGGCTCACATTGAAGCCCAGGAGAAATTCGGCGCCAATGACATGCGTACCCTGATCCCCAAGAAAGCCATGTCGGAGCTGCACTCTTTGCTGCAGAACACGGACGTGGACGAGGTGGAGTTCGCCAAGGATGAGTCCACCCTCTTCTTCCGCATCGGCCAGCGCCTGCTCACCTCCCGCCAGCTTACCGGCCAATTCCCCAACTATGAGGCGGTTCTGCCCAAGGACAACACTAAGAGCGTGCTGGTGCGCTGCGACGACCTGAATGGCGCCATCCAGCGCGTGGCCCAGTTCGCCGACGAGCGCTCTGGCGCCATCCGCATGCGCCTGGAAAAGAATGAGCTGAAGGTTTCCTCCTCCTCCACCGAGGCTGGCGAGTCGGAGGATTCGCTGGACACCAGCTACACTGGCGACGCCCTCGCCATCGGCTTCAATTCCGCCTACTTGCTCGATTTCCTGAAGGCCGCCGATACCGAAGAAGTGCGCCTGGAGTTCAAAGACCCGCAGTCCGCCGGCCAACTCCGTCCTGAAGGCGCCGAGGACTACAAGTACCGCTACATCGTCATGCCCATGCGCATTTGAGGGCTGGCGTCCTGGCAGCCCCCTGCTGTCACCTTGAGCGAAGCAAGGCGGGTTCACCTGCGAGCCGCTCTGCGAGGTCGAAAGGTCCCTATTTAGCTTCCCCAGGGAATTTTTTCCAGTGTTGTCTTTAGCGCGGCGCTCACGCAATTTACCCCTGATTTTCACATCTCCTGAAGTCCGCTGGCGCGCGTCTAAGCTTTCCATCGTGCGACAACCCCTCCAAATTCGCGGGTGAGCGGCCATTCCGGCCGACTGTTTTGCAGCTGGCTGCCCTGTTTTTCGGCATGCCCCTGTGTACGCCCTGCACTCGCCTGAAAACGCAAGTGATAAAACTTCTCCTTTGTGATTGACCTTAAAAATAGGAAGCGTAAAACAGACTCGTTCTTCGGCAGTTCTTGAGTTTACCCGGTTGGCGCGGAGTCCGGGGCTCAAGCGTGATCACTGGGTCGGTCGCAAGGCTGGTTCAGAGGGTCAGCAAGGGTCTAACAGCGAAGCGCTGGTTGAGGCGAACGGGAACCTGCTGAAAGCAAAATGGAGTCCCGAGGCGTTGGCTGGTTTTCCCGGTTGGCAGTGAGCCCGGAGCCCAAGCGAACAATCGCCCGCAGTTGCCCGCAAGGGTCGCAGCGAGTGCAGGTTGGCAAGGGTCTAACGCGAGCTACTGGCTGAGGAGAATAGGTTCCAACATCACCTCGGGATTCTTTCTTTATTGGCCATGGAAGAGTTTCGATTGACGCTTGCCCCGCTCCCGATAGCATCCAAGCCGAATCGGCAATAGGCTGAGTTCCAGCCCCGGCAAAGACTTCCAGTTCGACCAAGGGTAAATATTGGCGGCCTTTGTGCCCCCAGGGTTGGATCGGTTTTTCCATTCGTCATGTTCAGTCGTAAGTGTTCAATTACGTGACTTCCGTTCCAGCCCACCCGTGCTATATGCGGCAGCCTCGGACGCGGGCATACTTCCCCGGAGTGCCGGTTTCCGTACCCAATCCGCCCCGGTCGGTTCCTGTCGGCGCCGTGGTTGTAGCCCTGCCTTTTGCGATGGTCGGATTGTTTGCCGCATTCCTGGCCGTGCACAACCTGAACAATGGCACTCTGCCCTGGCCTCTGGCCGTGGTCGTGGGCAGCGCCGCGTTCGTCTTTGCGGGCGCTGCTGTGGCCATGGTGTTAGCCGGCACTCAGGGCCGGCGCCGCCAGCGCATTGTGGCCGACCTGCAGGCCAACTTCCCCGATTCACCCTGGATGTGGCGCGAAGACTGGGCCCAGGCGCGCTGCGATAGCCGCCTGAAAACCTCCGTCACCGCCGCGTGGATAGCCACTCTTCTGTGGAACGGCATCTGCGTTGCCCCTGCGTACTTCGCGTTCACTGCCATGTCGGCTGAGACGTTGCACAAGAATCCATTGATCCTGATGGCGTTCATCTTTCCACTCGCCGGGGTGGGAATGCTGGTATGGGCGGTGCGCTCTACCTTGCGCCGCATCGAGTTTGGCAAGACCTGCTTCTCAATGTCGCCGCCACCGGGCATTATCGGCGGACGGCTACGGGGCAACATTCAGGCGCGCTTTCCCCATGGCGCTGCCAAAGGCGTTCAGCTTAAGCTCTCCTGCATCAACCACGTGGTGACTGGCAGTGGCAAAAATCAGAGCGTCTGGGAAAAAATCCGCTGGCGCGAGCAACAGGCTGTCCCGCCGGAGCGCCTCATGCCCGGCCCGGATGGCGCCCTCATCCCCGTGGACTTTCAGATTCCTAATGACGCCCTGGCCTGCGACAACGCCAATCCCAATGACGCCATTCTCTGGATCCTAGAAGCCGATGCCGACGTTCCCGGAGTGAATTACCTGGACACCTTTGAGGTGCCGGTATTCCGCACCAAGGACAGCCCCGCTCTGACCGCGCCGGTGGACCGCGGCAACGCCTTTGCCCATGTGCCGGAAGGCCCGGCTGAGCGACCAGCGGGCTCGAAAATCATTGTGCAGCCCAGCCCTGCCGGCGGCGTGATTTTCAAGTTTCCCGCCCTGCGCAATCCCGGCGCCGCCCTCGGCACAACCGCCTTTTTCCTGCTATGGAGCGTTATCGTCTGGTTCCTGTGGACGCACGCGCCCTTCTTCTTCACTTTTTTCTTCGGGCTGTTTGACCTGCTGTTCTTCCTGATCGTGCTCAGTCTGTGGATGGGTTCGTCCGTGGTGACCTTCGAGGCCGGTACCGTGACCGTGCGCGGCGGCCTGCTCAGCCTGGGCCCCCGCCACGTGGTACCCTGCTCCGAAATCACAGAAATTCACATTCCCATCGGCATGCAGATGGGAAATGCCCAGGGCACCCCCTACTACAATATCCAACTGGTTTGCCGCGATGGCCGCAAAATCTCCGCCGGCCAGAACCTGCGCGATAAGCAGGAAGCCGAGTGGCTGGTCTCGGAAATGAAGAAAGCCGCCGGGTTGAGTACCCAGGCCGCCGTGGCGAGCGCCCGCTGAACTGCTTGGCCGCGAAGCCACAAGCACTTGGCAATTAGCACTTGGCATTTAGTCCCGAAACCTTCCCGGCAGCACGCCTGTGTTTGCCGTTTGTTGCCACCAGCAAAGGCGCTCGGCTAATTGCCAACTGCTGACTTTCACAACGGTATATTCCCGTGCTTTTTGGGCGGGTTCTTGTCGCGCTTGGTGTCCAGCATCTCCAGCGCCTGGATCAGCTTCTTGCGCGTGTCGCGCGGCTGGATAACCGCATCCACAAAGCCACGCTCGGCGGCCACATAGGGATTGGCGAAGCGGTCTCGAAATTCCTCGACCTTCTCCTGGCGCAACTGCTTCGGGTTTGCGGCTTTTTCCAGTTCGCGCTTGTACACAATGTCCACCGCGCCCTCCGGCCCCATGACCGCGATCTCAGCCGTCGGCCAGGCGTAGTTCACGTCGGTGCGGATGTGCTTCGAAGCCATCACGCAGTAAGCTCCGCCGTAAGCCTTACGCGTGATCACCGTCACCTTGGGGACAGTCGCCTCAGCGAAGGCAAACAGCAGCTTGGCCCCATGCTTGATGATGCCTCCATACTCCTGATTGGTGCCAGGCAGGAAGCCGGGAACGTCTTCAAAGGTGACTAGCGGAATATTGAAGCAGTCGCAAAAACGCACAAAGCGTGCGCCTTTCACCGACGCGTTAATGTCCAGCGTACCCGCCAGGAACGCCGGCTGGTTGGCCACAATGCCCACCGGGCGCCCGTTCAAGCGGGCGAATCCCACCACGATGTTCTTGGCGTAGTACTCGTGCACCTCGAAGAAGTAGCCGTCGTCCACCACCGCGGTGATAGCGTCCTTGATGTCATAAGGCTGGTTGGACTCAGCCGGCACCAGCGTGTCCAGCCGCTCCTCGACCCGGTCCATGGGATCGCTGCAGGGGCGCCGCGGCGGATCATCCACATTGTTGGAGGGAATAAAGCTGAGCAGCTCGCGCACCATGGAGAGGCACTCGGCATCGTCGTGCGCCAGAAAGTGCGCCACTCCAGAAGTCTCGTTGTGCGTGCTGGCCCCGCCCAGTTGGTCTTTGCTGACTTCCTCGTGCGTCACCAGCTTAATCACGTCGGGCCCAGTGATGAACATGTAGGAGGTCTTGTTCACCATCACGATGAAGTCGGTGATGGCGGGCGAGTACACCGCTCCCCCGGCGCACGGCCCCATGATGGCGGAGATTTGCGGCACCACTCCGCTGTAAATCGTGTTGCGTAGGAAGATGTCAGCATATCCGGCCAGCGACATCACGCCTTCCTGGATGCGCGCGCCCCCGGAATCGTTGAGCCCGATCACCGGCGCGCCCACCCGCGCCGCCAGGTCCATGATCTTTACAATCTTGCCGGCGTTGGCCTCGGAGAGCGAGCCGCCAAACACGGTGAAATCCTGGGCGAAGACGAACACCAGCCGCCCCTCGATGCGCCCATAGCCGGTGATGAAGCCGTCGCCGTAGTACTTCTGCTCCTGCATGCCGAAGTCGGCGCAGCGGTGGGTCACCAGCTTGTCGGTTTCCTCGAAGGTGCCTTCGTCGAGCAGGAACTCGATGCGCTCCCGCGCCGACATCTTGCCTTCTTTGTGCTGCTTTTCCCGGCGCGCCTGTCCCCCGCCCTCTTCCGCCAGGCCATCGCGCTTCTTTAGCTCCGCCAGCTTTTCTTCCAGCTTCATGCGGGGAATTATATCGGGGGGCAGCAGCTTTGGTAGGGATAGCAGTTAGCCATTGGCAACGAACCGTGGCTGGCTAAATGCCAAGTGCCTTGGGAGGCTTTAGAAGTTGGCCTTGCGCACACAGGCAATACCTTCAGGGGCCAAATGCCAAGTGCTAATTGCTTCTTTCGAACCTCAGTGCGTGGCCGGCTTAATGCTGACTGCTGATTGCTGACGGCTGTGCTTAATCCGCATCCGCCCCCATGGGTTCATACTTGTATTTCTTCCCATCCCAGTAGATGACGGAGGTGACCCGGTCCGGTTCTTCGGCCGCCACTGCGCCCACCGGCTTCTTGTGCAGCAGGACGTGCGAAAGTCTGAGCTTGTTGTAGGGCAGGTTGACCACCACGAATTTGCTCTTAGGCTTGGCGGCATGCCAGCCACCTTCTCCGGCCCCATGAAGGATCAGGATGACGTGTCCTTCCTGACGCGGATCATCGATGACAAACTGCATGGTCACTTTGGGATTTCCGTAGCCAAAAAAGGAGTGATACGGATCAATTACGGTGTAGTGGTACTCCACCGCATTCAGTAATGGATTGCCCGCCTTGGCGGCCACCGCCAGATCCTCTACCCCATCGCCGTCGAAGTCGGCCACCAGTGGCGCAAATTCCGGCAACGCCTTATAGCCTGGCCCGAATTGGTCGTGGACTATCTTCTGCAGCATTGCCCCGTCCGGCACGCCAGATGAAGCTTTGCTTCCCGGCGCCGCGGGAACCTCTTGCGCCAAAACAAAAGAGGCGACCAGAACTAGAGCCGCCGTAAGTAACCAACTGCGGGTATGCATGCCAACACTCTACATCCCTTAGGGCTCTGAGCGCCGGTTACTACAGTGCTTCGTCCGATGCCCGCAAGCGATTGGGCACCGGGGTTGGCCGAGCCTGCCCTGAGCAGGTGAGCGTAGCGAGCTTTGTCGAATGGGTGCAGGGCGAGCCAAGCTCGCCTTTGGTTTCGTTTGTCGAGAGCTACGCCCGGTCGATCGCGCTAGCACGATCTGGCGTGCACTACCGCTGGGTTCGGTTCACCACTCGCCTTCCCGAAACAAACTCATTTCCCGCAATCAGGTAACGTAGCGGCCTCTCCGCGGCTTTGGTGATGCCCACGCGCAAGGTGGTGAGCACCCGTGACGGCGGATAGCCGTCCTCTGCCAGAAAGAGGTCAGAGTGTGCGTCCGTGAGGTCCTTATCATTGTCGCGCGGCCGCGTGATGCCGAGGGCCTCCGCCATTCGCCCCGGTCCGCTGGTTAGGAGCCGCAAAACACTTTTGCTGGCGTCAGCTCCCACTAGCCCTCGCGCCTTTTCCATTTCGGCAATTCCGGCCAATGGCTCCAGGGCCCGAAACAGTACCGATCCCGCCTTGCCCTCGGGCATGCAGGAAACGTTCAGGCAATAATGATTGCCATAGATGAAGTAGATGTAGGCGTGCCCCGGCGGCCCAAACAGCACTCGATTGCGCGCCGTAGGCCCGATGTAGGCGTGCGCTGCTGGGTCGCCCGTACCCATGTAGGCCTCCAACTCCACCACACGCCCCGCCAGCAGCTTGCTGCCTTGCTTCCGCACCAGCACTTTGCCCAAAAGCTCGCGGCATACGCGCCGCGGATCGCGATTGAAGAACTCCCGTGGCAACACTTTCAGGCGCGCGGGATCGAAAGCTGGGGGAGGCGCAGACACGCCGATGCTAACTTCTCGTGAAGGGGTTGTTCCTGACAAGATCGGTTCCAAGGGTTCCAGTTTCAGTTCTCGCCACTCAGCATCAATCATAATCTGTACCAGTCATAATGACTGTCATCTTGAGCGAGGGCGCACGCCCGAGTCGAAAGACCCCTATGCAGCCGATCCCGCCACGCTGTTAAGAGGAGTTTCCGAGACGAAAGGCGAATTGGCGGCGAAACTCCCGGATACGGCTACGGTGGTGCAACCGTAGGGGTCCTTCGCTCGGATGCGGGCCTGTATGCCGCATCCTCGGCTCAGGATGATAGGTTTTGAAGGATCTTGGCACTGATCGAAACCTTGAAACCTGCGAAACCTGTGAAACCTTGAACCCTGAATTACCAAAGTTCATCGGTTCCCACCGCGTTACCCGATACTTTGGGAACCTGCCGCAAGGTCACCAGCTCCCCTTACCATGTTCCCGCCACCGTTTTCACCCAGCTTAGGAGGGAGAGCTATGTTTCGGAAGAGTTTGCAGGCAATGGCGATCGTAATCGCGCTGTCGCTCGGCGCCTTCGCCACCATTCCAGCGGGCACACCGCTGACCATCCGTCTGACCTCGGAGATCACTTCGCGCACGGCGCGTTCCGGCCAGACCTTTCACGGCACCTTGGCCCGCAGCGTGGTCGTGCGCGGCAAGACCGTCGCTCGTGCGGGATCGCCTGTCACCGGCGTGATAGCGCACGCCAAGTCCAGCGGCCGGCTGCATGCGCCCGGCGAGTTGAGCGTTCGACTGACTTCGATCCGGCTAAACGGCGAGCTTGTAGCCCTCAGGACCAGCCTGGTCAGCACCAAGGGCAAGAGTCATAAGAAGGGCAACATCGAGAAAATAGGCGGCGGCGCGGCTGCGGGCACCCTGATCGGTGCCCTGGCGGGCGGCGGCAAAGGCGCTCTGATTGGCGCAGCTGCCGGCGGCGCGGCCGGCACCGGTGTGGCGGCTGCTACCGGCAAGGAAGAAGCTGTATTCCATGCCGAGCAGGCGCTTACCTTCCGTGTGCGCAGCTCCAGCGTCGAGAAGAAACGCAGGTAAAAAAATACCCAAGGTACTTCCTTTACGAACACGCCCATCTCTGGGCGCGTTCTCGCTAGGATGAGGTTGTCATGGTGAGCGAGGGCGTACGCCCGAGTCGAACCACCCCTGTGCTGATGGACCTGCCACGTCGACACTAAGGAGTTCTCCCCCAAAATTATTTCCAGAACTCCCCTGCAACAGTCGCGATGCCTTCGAACAAACTAGGCTTCCTTCGACTTCGCGCGCCGCTTCGCAAACGCACCGGCTCGCTACGCTCGGGATGACAGTTCCTGGATGTGTTTTGCGAGCCCAATGCGATTAGGAAGCTTTCAGCGCTGTCAGCACCTCCTCGGCGTGCCCCTCGGCTTTCACTTTGTGGAATACCTGGGATACCTTTCCATCCGGGCCAATGATGAAGGTGGTGCGCTCGATCCCCATCACCTTTTTGCCATACATGTTCTTTTCCTTCATCACGCCGAAGGCGTTGGCCATCTTCTTGTCCGCATCGGAAAGTAGGGTATAAGGCAGGTCATATTTCTGCTCGAACTTCTTCTGCCGATCCGGAGCGTCGGCGGAGATGCCAAGAATGACAGCCCCGGTCTTTTGCAGTTTGCTGTATGCGTCGCGGAACCCGCACGCCTCAATGGTTCAGCCAGGCGTATCCGCCTTGGGAAAGAAAAACAGCACCACCGTCTTGCCTCGCAGCTCCTTCAGCGACACCACCTTGCCGTTCTGGTCAGGTAAACTAAATTCAGGTGCTTTTTCGCCCTTTTCCATGCAGTGTTCTCCAATTCGCCATTTATACCGTAGGGGCGCTGCAGCCGTCATCTGCGCCCTTCTGAGCCTTTCCCTGGCCGTGTCGGCGTGGGCGCAATACGGCCGTCCTTCGCAATCCTCCAAGGAGCCGCGGGCCACTGCTATCCTGCAACTCCAGGGCAAGCGCGCCCGCATTGTTCCGGTAGTGATCCGCATTAACGGCCAGTTCTATGACGCTAGCATCTACCGCGCCGACCCTCGTCCCATGGCGCTGGATCCGGGCGTAGTGTACGAGGCCGAGCGCAGCGGCACTTCCGTGGGCCTGTTCACGGTGGGCAACGCCCTGCAGGCGGGCAACAACTGGTATGGCTTGGGGCACTGGGAAACCAATGAGGACATCCAGCAGGCTAAGGAAGCGCGCGCCCGCGAGGAAGAGCAAGCCAAAGCGGCTAAACGCGCCGAGGCGGCAGCCGAGGATTCCGGGCCGCCCATCCTGCGTAAATCTGGAGCAACCCAGCCGGCGCAGCCGACACCGCCTCAGCCGCCCAGCCCTCCACCTTCGTCCAAGCCCGCACCTACTCCGCCCCCGCAAACAGCTAAGGCGCCGCCTCCACCCCCGGCTCCTGCCTCTCCCAGCGGCGGTCCTGACGAATATGATCCCAACCGGCCGGTTCTGCGGCGTGGCGCGCCTGCGGCCACATCGCAGGAGGAAACCTGGCCCGCCGAATTGGCCCCCTCAAAGTCCGCTAGCAGCGTCGGCAGCAAGGCCGTGCCGACCGAGCCACAAATTGAGCAGTTGGTCGCAATTTCCGATTCCGACGGGCCAGAACTCCGTCCCTACACTTTCAGTTTAAAGCCCGAAGAGCGCGATGCCGACTACAAGAAGATGAACGGCTACGCTCAAGACGCGGTCAGCAAATACGAGCGCCTCCGCCACACCGACTTTGCTTCAGCCCAACTGGGCGCCAGCGACTTTCGGGTCTTCGACGTGGATCTGAGCAACGAGCCCGTCTTTGTGCTCTCCGCTCCAGCCACGGTGAATTTCGGCGCTGTCCCGCGGGCTGCCACCCGCAAGCGCTCTGCCCGCCACACCACTCAGCTGAACGAACCCGTTCCCGGCAAGCAGGAGCAGGCCTATGTAACCGTGGTGGGAAAGGTTGACCTCTACGGCGAGGTGAAGCTGATTTTTTCTTCTGTGACCGACAGCACCCACCTGGACGAGATTCCCCGCCTGCAGCTGATTGACGCCGCGGATGTAGACGGCGATAGGCGCGGCGAGTTGCTTTTCCAGGAAACCACCGACTCCGGCCAGGGCTACGTCATTTACCGCGTCTACCCCGACCAGCTTACGCAGCTCTTCGATACCCTGGGGCCGGAACACTAGCTCAGTTTTTTGTCCAGTAGTTGGTTCACCACCTGCGGGTTAGCCTGCCCCTTCGTCGCCTTCATCACCTGCCCCACAAAGAAGCCCTTCACTGTGGTCTTGCCCGCGCGGAACTGCTCCACCTGCTTGGGATTGCCGGCAATCACTTCGTCAATGATCTTTTCGATAGCCGCTATATCCGTGATCTGCTGCGGCTTTTCCTTTTCGTAAACAACCGGAAAATCCTGCCCCCGTTCAAACGCCTGGTCGTATAAGTCCTTCAGGATTTTTCCTGAAATCGTTCCCGCTTCCACCAGGTCGGCGGAAAACGCCACGCCCTTCATGGAAATGGGTGACTGCTCAATCTCCAGGCCCTTGGCTTTCAGTCGCCCCATCAGTTCGCTCTGCACCAGGTTGGCCACGCGCTTGGGATTCTTCGCCGCCCGTGCCGCCTCCTCAAACTGATCAGCCAAGGCGCGGCTGGCGGTCAGCACCCCCGCGTCATATTCCGTGATGCCGTACTCGCTCACCATGCGTCCCCGCCGCGCTTCCGGCATTTCCGGCAACTGCCGCCTGATCTCAGCCTGCCACTTCTGGTCCACCACTAGCGGCAGCAGGTCGGGCTCGGGAAAGTAGCGATAGTCGTGCGCGTGTTCCTTCGAGCGCATGCCGTAAGTCTTACCCTCGGCCGCATTGAACAGCCGCGTTTCCTGCTCCACCCGCCCACCCGCTTCGATCAGCTCCACCTGCCGCTCAATCTCGTATTCCAGCGCCTGCTTGATGAAGCGGAAGGAGTTGACGTTCTTGACCTCGGCCTTCGTGCCAAACTTCTCCTGTCCACGCGGCCGGACGCTCACGTTGGCATCGCATCGCAGCGAGCCTTCCTCCATGTTGCAGTCGCTAACCCCGGTGTAAAGGACGATCTCCTTCAACCGCGTCAGGTAGTCGAACGCCTCTCCCGGCGTGGCAATGTCGGGCTCGCTCACAATTTCGATCAGCGGCACCCCGCAGCGGTTCAGATCAAGATAGGTGTTCTCGTCCGAATCGGCGAAGCCCTCATGCAGGCTCTTGCCCGCGTCTTCTTCCAGGTGCACGCGGGTGATGCCGATCTTTCGCCCGCCACTGGCCGCAATCTCGATGTAACCATGCTCGGCCAGCGGCTTGTCGTACTGCGATATCTGGTAGCCCTTGGGCAGGTCGGGATAAAAGTAATTTTTGCGCGCAAAGATGGACTGCTCATTGATGCGGCAATTCAGCGCCATCGCCGCCAGTGTGGCATACTCCACGGCTTTGCGGTTGAGCACCGGCAGCGCCCCCGGCCAGCCCAGGCATACCGGGCAAACGTTGCTGTTAGGCGGATCGCCGAACCGCGTCGAACACGAACAGAAGATCTTGGTGGCGGTCAGCAGCTGCACGTGCACTTCGAGGCCAATCACAGGCTCGTAGCGGGCCAGCGCCTGAACGCTGCTTTCCGGGGTGGTCACCATGAGAAGAAATTATAGCTGGGTAGTTGGTAGCTAGTAGTTCGTAGCTAGTAATCGGTGGGAACTGCGACTACCAACTACCAACGACCGTTTCTAGCTGTGCACGTGCGGGCTTTGCCGGTTAGGGCGAGGACGGGACGCAATCTTTTTAACCTGCACTTCAAAACGCACCGGCAAATTGCGTGGCGGATAACAGGCACGATCATCGCACGCCTGGTAACGCAGCTGGCCGCGGACGTTGTACTTTCCAGGTATGGCGGTGTGCAGCGGGTGCACCGTCACTTTCACCGCGAAATCCCCGCTGTACACATTCAGCTTCTCGTCCGGCGCAAACGCAAAGCTCAAATTGCTCCCCTGAGGATAGTCAATCTTGCCGATAGCTATGTCGGTGGGCGCATCCAGCTTCAGAGCCGTGGGAATCAGATAGGCGGAGTTGGGATGGTTGGAATTGATGTGGAAGCCCTGCTTCACGCGAAAATCCAGCTCCACCATGCTGGGTTTCCCTCGCACTAGGGACGTCATCGCTGCTGGCGCCATCTCCACCGACGGCCCACCGGCCTGCGCCACGGCCGCTACCGCCATCAGCGCCGTGAGCAACATCGCTTCTGCTACCCGTCTCAAACTCGCTGACTCCTGACTACTGTCTCTTTTCCGCCACGCTGCTTCCCTTGCTGAGCGCTTCTTTGACCCAGTCTTCGATATCGCTGCGGCTGCGCAACCCGAACACCCGCTGCACCACTTTTCCGTCGCGATCCACGTAGAAACTCGTAGGCAGATATTCCAGCCCGCCGTATTCGTCGCCCACCGATTCCTTGCCCAGCAGCACCGGGTAATTCACTCCCATGTCTTTGGCAAACTTGGCGATCTTATCCGGGCCCGCGTCATCCATCGCCACGCCCACCACTTGCAATCCCTGCGGCCCATATTGCTTTTCCAGCTCAACGAACCAGGGCATCTCCAGCCGGCACGGCGTGCACCACGTGGCCCAGAAATTCAGCAACACTGCCTTGCCACGGAAGTCGGAAAGATGGACGGTCTTGCCATCCAATGACTGCAGCGCGAAGTCCGGCGCCGCTGTGCCCGGCTTGGGCCCACCCGCTGCGACGGTGCCCGAGCGCTCGCCCCGGTGCGCCAGATACTGGCCGCCGATCAGCATGGCCGCAATCGCCACTACCACCACAATGATGACCGCTGCGTTTCGCCGGGCGTGCGGGCCGTAGGCAGCCGGCGATGGTTCCGGTTGTGGTGGAACGGCGTTCTGTCCCGACAAGTGACCTTGCTCCTCAGGCTGCTTGCCTTCCTTGTGCATCGAATCCGGCATATTCATTACTTCCTTTGACCCGTTACGTGCCCTTTCTACAATGAGAACCGGTTCAGGAACGAAAGGTAGCCCGAAAGCACGGTGAAGCGGTTCATCACCAGCAGCGCTCCCAGCGCAATCAGCAACACTCCGCTGGCCACCTCCACCGTATGCAGGTGCCGCCGGAAGCGGCCATAAAACTTCAGAAAGCGCTCTACCCCCAGAGAGGTCAGCAGGAACGGCACCGCCAGTCCCATGGAATAGATGGCCAGCAGCGCAATGCCCTTGATCACCGAATTCTGCGCCGCCGCCAGCCCCAGGATCACCGCCAGGATCGGCCCCACGCAGGGCGTCCATCCAAAGGCGAAGGCGAAGCCGATCACAAACGCGCCATAGGGTGTGCTCCCGCCCTTCACATCGTGCAGACGCTTGTCGGCCAGCAGCGCTCGAATCTTTAGAACGCCCGTCAGGTGCAGCCCAAAAAGGATGATGACCACCCCGGCAATCTCCGCCAGCAGCGTCTTGTAGCGCATCATCAACTGGCCTACTTCCGTGGCTACCGCGCCCAGCGCGATAAACACGATGCTGAATCCCAGAATGAACATCAGCGAACTGCGCATCACCTTGGGCATCAATCCCTTGCCGCCCAGACGCAATTCCTCGACCCCCACTCCCGAAATCAGCGACACATATCCCGGCACCAGAGGCAACACGCAGGGTGATAGAAACGAAACCAGCCCTGCCACAAACGCCGCTATGGGCGATACCGAAGACATTGTGACTATTCTATTTCCCCCAACCGGGCTTGGCTATGCCGCATCCGCACGGCGCGGTACCCATTCTGAATAATGTTTGAATTACTCAATGTCATCCAAACTGGCCGAGACATTGTGGATGGGACGCGCGTATTCGCCTTTCCAGTTATAAAGATGCAATCCCACCTGGCATTGTTACAGTATTCCATCGGCTTCCACCCCACCTTTCCTGGGCTTCCTCCGTGTCTCTGTGCCTTTGTGGTGAAACTTGGAGGTTCTTCGCTACGCTCAGGATTTCGGCAGCGGCCTCCCGCTTCGCTGACGCCCGCTAGACTGCCTCAAGTTGAGCCTCCAATTCCCGCCGTGTTAGCATCAACATTTTGGCAGGCTCTCTGCCAGACGCCCTGTACCCCGCCTCTTTATACCGACGGCCTGTTCCGCCTTGGCGGGTGGTTTCTGGCAGTACCCGAAGGAGTCATCCGTGAAAACCTACGAAGGCGCGAATATCCGCAATGTCGCGGTAGTCGGCCACGGCCACGCGGGCAAAACTTCCCTGGTCTCGGCCCTGCTTTTCACCTCCGGCGCCACCCAGCGCCTCGGCCGGGTTGACGACGGCACCACCGTTACCGATTACGACGAAGAAGAAGTTGCCCGCCAGATGTCCATCTCCTCCGGCTTGGCCTTTGCCGAGTGGGGCAAAACCAAGATCAACCTGGTGGACGTCCCCGGTTTCAACATGTTCGTGCACGAAGCCAAAATGGTCATGCCCGCAGTGGAATCCGCCCTCCTCGTGGTGGATGGCGTGGCCGGCGTGGAAGTGGTCACCGAGCGCGTCTGGAACTACGCCGAAGAATTCCACCTCCCCCGCGTCATCGTTGCCGCTCGCATGGACCGCGAGCGCGCCGATGCCACCCGCGTGCTCGAATCGCTGACCTCTGCCTTCGGCCGCACGGTTGTACCCCTGCAGCTGCCCATCGGCAGCGAAAAGAACCTCTCGGGCATCATTGATCTCGTCCGCATGAAGGCTTACTCCTACGACATGGGCGGCAACGGTAAGGGCAAGGAAGGCGAAATTCCCGCCAATCTGGCCTCCGCCGCTCAGGAAGCCCACGAAAAGCTGGTGGAAATGATCGCCGAGGGCAATGACGCTCTGATGGAAGAGTTCTTCGACAAGGGGACCATCCCCGAGGACCACCTCATCCCCGCCTTGCACGAGGCCATCCGCGAAGACCGCATCTTTCCGGTGCTTTTCACCTCCGGTCTGGGCAATATCGGCACCGACAAGTTGATGGATTTCCTGGTGGACTACACGCCCGCTCCCAGCGAACGCGAGCCCGTTAAGGGCGCTCCGGCTCCCAACAACGGCGAGCCGCCGACTCGCAAGATTGCTGACTCCGAGCCTGCCTCCCTTTTCGTTTTCAAAACCGTTTCCGATCCCTTCGCCGGCCGCATTTCCTATTACAAAGTTTTTTCCGGCGTGTTGAAAAACGACGCCACTCTCCAGAACTTCACCCGCAATACGTCGGAGAAGCTGGCTCACATTTCCGTGATGCAGGGCAAGACCGCCGTCCCAGTGAACGAGCTCCATGCCGGCGACATCGGCACGGTGGCCAAGCTGAAGGACACTCTGACTGGCGACACCCTGGGAGACAAGGCCGCCCCCATCCAGTACCCCAAGGTGGTTCTGCCCGAGCCGGCCATCACCTTCGCCATCGAGCCCAAGACGCGCGCCGATGAGGACAAGCTTTCCAATGGCATTCATAAAGTCATGGAAGAGGACGCCATGCTGCGCTTCTTCCGCGACGAGCAGACCAAGGAATTCCTCATCGCCGGCACCGGTCAGCAGCACATTGAAGTCATTGTTTCCAAGTTGAGGAAGCGCTATCACACCGAGGTCAATCTTAAGGCTCCCAAGGTGCCCTACCGCGAGACCATTCGCGGCAAGGCTGACGTGCAGGGCCGCCACAAGAAGCAGACCGGCGGGCATGGCCAATACGGCGATTGCAAGATCAAGATGGAGCCGCTTCCGCGCGGCGGCAACTTCGAGTTTGTGAACGACATTTTCGGCGGCGCCATTCCTAGAAACTTCATACCCGCGGTGGAGAAGGGTATTGTCGAAGCCGCGCAGCGCGGTTTCCTCGCCGGCTACCCGGTGGTGGATTTCCGGGTGATCCTCTACGATGGCTCTTATCACGACGTGGACTCCAACGAACTCTCCTTCAAGATGGCTGGCCGCATTGCCTTTAAAAAGGCCATGGAGCAGGCTAAGCCCACGCTGCTGGAACCGATCATGTCGGTGGAGATCACGGTGCCCGACGAGTTCGCCGGTTCCATTATGGGCGACCTCAACGGGCGCCGCGGGCGCATTCAGGGCATGGACAATAAGGGCGGCAAGACCATCGTCAAAGCTCAAGTGCCCATGGCGGAGATGCTGACCTACGGCGCTGACCTGACTTCCATGACCCAGGGCCGGGGCAGCTTCAACATGGAAATGTCGCATTACGACATCGTGCCCCAGGCCCTGCAGGAAAAGATCATCACCCAGGTCAAGGCCGAGCGCGGCGAAGTAGTGGAAGTAGAGGAGTAGATTCTGTGTGGGCCCGGGGCTTTGGGCCCGGGCAGGGCAGCAGGGCTCGCCAGCGTTTTTCTGGCTCGCCAAGGTATTGGGTGGAGCAGCGCTTTAGCGCTGCAGATCCCATCGCCAACACTGTCATCCCGAGCGAGCCTGAGCCGAATTTATGAGGCGAAGGCGAGTCGAGGGACCTTGCGTTTTTATTGTGTGCCAGATGAGCTTTGTTCACCCGCTATTGTCAGCCCCGCAGTGGCGGCATAGTAAGCTCAGGACGGAAATCCTGGGTAGCAGGGCAAAGGAATTTCGAGTCCCGTAGGGACGGCACGGAGGCACTCATGCGCGCTGATCGCGTTGAACTTTCCTGGGACCCTGGCAAGTCCAACTGGCTGGTCCGAATCGTCAGCGGCGAAGAGGTCATCCGCCGCCACTGCTCTTTGCCCAAAGACGCCGACCAGCAGGCGCTCCGTTCCGCTGCCACGCAAACCCTTCGCGACGAGGGCTACGATCCCGAAGTCGCCACCTTCAACATCAACCGCTAATTGTGGTGCGTTACTGCAGTGGAATGCGGTAAATGTTCCGGCGGGTGGTGCTGCGCACGAACGCGTACACCGAGCCATTCAGCGGCGCCTGCACGCTGTGCCGCATCACCTTTACACCTTTCACCCGCGAAGCATCGGCGCCTCCCGTCAGCCCATCGGCCGGCACCGCTGGAAGCCCAGAGCCCGCTTGCAAGGGTAAAGCATAGTTGATTCCCTCGGCCTCTTGCGCGAACGCCAGGTACATAAACTTGCCCTCTGCGTCCCAGCGGGGTCTGCATAACGCTCGGCAAATGATGACCGGCTTACCCGATTCGACCGGGAAAGCCAGGACGGCGTAAGGGCGTTCTTCATCGTAGCCACGGGCCACAGCCACCGCCCAACGGCCGGTAGCTGAGACTCCCACGAAATCAAATATCTTCGTTTCTGTAATCTTTCGAAGCTCTGTGCCGTCGAGTTTTACCTGGTATAGAAAGTTGGACGGGCCCTCCAACCTGCGAAAAACCAGGTCCCCATTGGGCAAGAAATGGGGAGAATCTTCCTCGCCGCCATGCGTGATCTGCTTGGGTGATGACCGGTGGTTTGTGGCTGCTACCCAGACATGTGACTTGCGCTTTTCGTCCTGTTGGACGAAGGCAATCCATTTCCCATCATTCGAAACGGAATATTGCTCCATGGCGTAGCCGGGCAACATGCGCTCGCTCTTTCCGCTGACCAGGTCCGTCTTCCACAATTCCGAACCAGGTCCTTGGCCTGTCTCCATGATGAAGTAAAGCGTTTTTCCATCTGGGGAAAATTGCGGGAGGCCTGCACTGCCTTGGGAAGAGATCTGCCGCTCCCCGCGCTCATCGTGCAGCCACACGGTGGAGTCGTCACTGCCCACTGAGGTCAGCAGCGATTTGCCGTCGGCGGCCAGTTCGATCCCTGCTTCCGAAGTCGGACCTGAAGTTAGCTGTTCCGGCTGCCCATCAGGGAAGCGTTGCCGCCAGATGTGATACCGGTCGCCTTGATTCGTATTGACATAGATCCATTTCCCATCTCGGGACCAGGCGCCGGACAGGCAGGCCGCGTTCGCCGGCCCAACTTCTCTCGCTGGGCCGCCTTCAAAGGGCACCACCCGACAAGGCAGCATCTCGCCGTGGCGGTCCATTTCCACTACCAGCACCCAGCGGCCGTCGGGAGAAAGGTAGGAGTGGTGGGCCATGCTGCGGTCTCCGGGCGGTATGTAGACATCACGGCTATGACCACGCGCCTCGTCACTGGTCACCACCCCCATGTGCAGCCCTTCCTTGATCTCGGAAAACAGCAGCCGCTTGCCATCTTCAATCCAGGTGAGCGAGGACGCATTCGGCAGCATCAGATGAGGCTCGCCGCCGAGTACAGGCACCACCCACGTGTCCCAGGGATCCACCGTGCCATACGCAATCCGTGACCCATCCGGCGAGAACACCGGGCTCAGCTTCATGCGTCCATCGTGCGTGAGCTGGACCGGCTCGCCATCGGGAAGCAGCTTGACGTAAATGTCACCCGTGGACAGAAACGGATCGTCGCCGCGAATGAAGGCCAGCATCCGTCCGTCTGGGGAAAGCGCGGGATATACGGCCGAATCCGCAAAAAACGTGAGTTGCTGCCATTGGCTGCTGCCTGGAGTGGCGGGCTTGGTGGACCGATAAGTTACGACCCCGGCAATCGCCGCGACAATGAAGAGAATACCGGCCGCCCACCACCCCATGTGGTGCAACCCACCCTTCACGGTCGCGGGTGTAACCGCGGCGGTCTTTCCCGTCTCGCTGTCCCGCTTCAGCCGCTTCAGGTCCGACCGCAGTTCCGCCGCCGATTGGTAGCGCAGCTCCCGGTCCTTTTCCAGAAGTTTGCCCAGGATGCGCTCCAGTTCCGGCGGCAATTTCGGATTGAGGCGTAAGACCGGTGCCGCATCACGATTCAGAATGGCGTCGAAGATCAGGGCCGTGCTATTCCCCGTGAAAGGCCCTTGCCCGGTTACGGTCTCATAGAGCACCGCTCCCAGTGAGAACAGGTCTGAGCGTGCGTCCAGCTCATCCCCCCGCGCCTGTTCCGGGGACATATAGGCCACTGTGCCCAGCGCCGTTCCCGGGCTGGTCAGGTGGGGATCCCCCAAACTGGCGGTAAGGTCCGATGCCTTGCTCACCACCGCCGGACGCAAGCTGCGCGCCAGCCCGAAATCCATCAGCTTGGCTTGGCCGTGCTCAGTCAGGAAAATGTTGGAGGGTTTTACGTCGCGGTGCAGTATGCCTTTGGTGTGCGCCGCTTGCAGTGCATCGCTTAGCTGGATGGCGGCTTCCAGTGCCGCTTCCAGCGGCAGCGGGCCGCGCCAGAGCCGCTGCTGCAGGGTCTCGCCGCGCAGCAGCTCCATGGCGATGAAATACTCGCCTTCATGCTCGCCCACGTCGTAAATCGTGCAGATATTGGGATGGTTGAGGGCGGAGGCAGCCCGCGCCTCTCGTTGCAGGCGATCGCGCGCTTGCTCATCACGCGCGTTTTCCGGCAGGAACTTGAGCGCCACCTCCCGGTTCAGGCGGATGTCCTCGGCGGCATAGACAACTCCCATGCCGCC
>DATFDP010000035.1:0-23146 GCA_035252015.1 Terriglobales bacterium | reverse complement strand
TTTTTCATGAAAAGGGAACCTGCTTCCAGTCTGAATAATGTCGTGCTCCGAGTCAACGCCTGGAGGTTTCACAACGGTGTACGGGTGGGCATGGCCCGTGGAATTGAAGAATGAAGATTGATGATTCAAAACCCGCCACGTCTTAGCGTGGAGCGGGTCGTACCCCTACAGCTAAAGCGCTCTGGTTTTCATTTTAAGTCTCCAATCGCGAGCCCTAGGGTACTTTGGTGACTTTCCCGCCCACAGAGCTGTTGTCAAACTATATTGAAAATTTATGTCTCGCTTAATGATAGTCGTGGTTTCCGCGTTGCTCATACTGCCCGCCTGTGCTCAGCAGCCGGCGCCGGTAACTGGCGGCATCATTCGCCCAGCAGGACAGCCTGGGGCGCAAGTGCAAGCACCGCATAGGCCGACTCCTGTTCCCATACCGGCAGTCAAACCGGTTTCACTTCCGCCGCCCAAAATCGTGACCTTTGACCGTACCCTGGGGCCATTCCACGTGAAGGACCAGGCGTTCACCTTTATTAAGCACGTGCAGAGCATTGAACATCAATCGCACAATCCGGATGAGGATGAAACAGTGGAGTGGTGGGAGTTGCGTGATGCCGCGGGAAAGGCCGTGTACCATGAGCAACTCGGCGTTTCGCTGACTGATGGCAGCTTTGAGGAGACTAACGATGTGGGTGCACGCGAACTGAAAACCAAGCTGGGACAGGGCATCCTGGTGGATGGCAGCTCGCTACCCTCCGCACCCGAGTACAGCGGCTGGTATCAGGTGTTCGGCCTTTTTGATGGCAAACTGGTTCCATTCGGGCCTCCCATGTCCACCGATGGTGAGTTTCTCGGCGAGGCGGAGGATAGCTTTCAACCCAGCGTCATGTTCCGTGGCCAGCAGCCGCAAACTGTAACTCGCGATGTGCTCAATTTTCGGGTGTGGACGGGCAATTTCAGGATCATCTACCCGGTCCTGATTGACTGGATGCAGGCCAAGGTGCGTCCGGCCTGGAGCTGCTACCGCACGACGGCGAAGGGCATGGTCGCCAGTTGTAGCTACAAGGTGCAGATTGATTCCGCAACCCGCACCACCAAGGATCTGACCTTCGTGCGGATGTATGCCGAACCGGAAGAAGGCTTCCAGGTGACGCACGTGGTGGTTAAGCCCGGCTCCAAGATTGAATTCCTTGAAGGGCAGCTGCGGGTGGATTGGAGCGCGACTAAGGACAACATCAGCATCGGAGTGGGGAATGACTCCGACGTGTGGTTGCATATCCGCATTGACGGCCAGGAGGGCTGGATCCACACGCAAGAGGATTTCGAGGCGATCGGCCTGCCGGAAGCCGGGTGAACCCGTTTTCAACACAGAGACACGGAGACACAGAGGAATTGACGATTGAAGATTGTTGATTGACGATTTTTATAATCGCTGCCTGCGCGGTGGGTTCTTAATGTCAATTTTCAATCATCATTCTTCAATTAAAGAATTTTCTTTCCGAAGGCGGAGAGCGTTAATTCCACCGCCAAATCGGCGGTGCGGTTGTGCTCGTCAATGACCGGATTCACTTCGACAATTTCGAAGCTCAGCATGCGGGCGTGGTCGGCGATGATTTCCATGGCCAGGTGGGCCTCGCGGTAAGTCGCGCCGCCGCGCACCGGGGTGCCTACTCCAGGCGCATCCTCGGGATCAATCCAGTCCATGTCCAGCGAAATGTGGTAGCCGGCGGTGCCGCGTCCCGCCATGCGCAGCGCCTCTTCCATCACTACCCGCATACCGCGTTCGTCAATGTCGCGCATGGTGAAGACTTCCACGCCGGCTTTGCGAATGTTCTCCTTCTCTGTGGCATCCACATCGCGCACGCCCACGATGACGCAATTTTCCGGCAGCACTTTGGGCGAGAAGCCGAAAATATTGGATAGTTCCGGCGGCCCCAGTTCCATGATGGCCGCCAGAGGCATGCCGTGCACATTGCCGCTGGGCGAAGTGGCCGGCGTGTTGATGTCGCTGTGGGCATCAATCCACACCAGTCCGATCTTCTGCTCCTGGCGGCGATGGAATTCTGCCACGCCGGCCACCGTGCCTGCCGCTACAGAATGGTCGCCGCCCAGCACCACCGGAACCTTGCCTGCTTCGAGTGTTTTCAGCACCAGTTCGGCGTGCTTGGTGCAGGTAGCGGTTATTTCCTTCAGGTACTTGGCATGGGGGTCGCCTTCCTTTTTCTGTTCGGCAATGGCGACGCTGATGTTGCCGGCGTCTTCCACCACATGGCCCAAGGCTTCCAGGCGCGCTTCCAGGCCCGCTACGCGCACCGCTGATGGGCCCATGTCCACGCCGCGGCGCGACTGGCCCAGGTCCAAAGGCACGCCAATCACGCGAATCTTTCGCGGCACAATGAAGGGCAGCACCGCTCTCAGGGCTGCCGGACGTTCCTGCTTGGGAGTATCGTTCATAGCGTCAATTGACGATTGCCGATTAAAGATTGACGATTGAAACCCAGTGTGCTTCGTTGCCGTCTTCCATTCACTTTTCCATTTACCTTGTGAAGTGACGATCGAAACCCTGCTGCATCTGCCTTTCAATCGTCAATCGAAAATCTTCAATCGTTCAATTTCATGGGTACATGCGGTAGAGCATGCGCGGGAACGGAATCGTTTCCCGCACGTGCTCCAGCCCGCAGATCCACGCCACCGCGCGTTCAATGCCCATGCCGAAGCCGCTGTGCGGCACGCCACCGTACTTGCGCAAATCGAGATACCACTTAAACGCCTCTTCCGGAAGCCCGTGCTCGCGAATACGCTGCCGCAGCAGTTCGTAAGAGCCAATGCGCTGCGAGCCGCCGATAATTTCGCCGTAGCCTTCCGGCGCGAGCACGTCTACGCAGAGCGCCAGGTCAGGCCGCTGCGGATCAGGTTCCATGTAGAACGCCTTCACCTTGGCGGGATAGCGATGCACCATGACTGGCTTCTCGAATTGCGAAGCCAGGTAGGTTTCATCGGGGGCGCCCAGGTCGCCGCCATATTCGAACTTGGTTTCCAGGACGCCCTTTTCGAAGCCCTCCTGCAGTTTCTTCACTGCTTCCTCGTAGGTAATGCGAGGAAAAGGTGGCGTGACTTTCTCCAGTTTGGTCACATCGCGGCCTATGATCTCCAGTTCGCGGCGGCGGCGCTCGAGACAGCGCTGCACAATGGCGCTGATCAGGCCTTCGCCCAGTTCCATGATGTCGTCGAGAGTGGCGTAGGCCACCTCCGGCTCGACCATCCAGAACTCAGTAAGGTGGCGGCGAGTTTTTGACTTCTCAGCGCGGAAGGCCGGTCCGAACGAGTACACCTTGCCCAGGGCCATGGCGGTAGCCTCAATGTAGAGCTGGCCGGACTGGGTAAGAAACGCCTGCTCGTCAAAATAGTCCACCGGGAACAGCGTGGTGGTGCCTTCGCAGGCCGCGGGCGTGAGGACTGGGGGATCGGTGAGCACGAAGCCGCGGTCGTCGAAGAAATCGCGCGCCGCCTTGATGATTTCCGCCCGCACCCGCAGGATGGCCGCCTGGCGCGGCGAGCGCACCCACAGGTGGCGGTGCTCCATCAGAAAGTCCACCCCGTGTTCCTTGAGCGAAATGGGGTAAGGATCGCTGTCCGGCACGCGCTGCACCACTTGCACGTTGCTGACGTCCAGTTCGTAGCCGCCGGGAGCCCGCTTGTCGGCCCGCACCTTGCCTTCGGCAATCACGCTTGATTCCTGCGTAAGGCCCTTGAGCGCATCGAAGATCTCCGGCGCCACGGCGTTCTTCGCCACCACACCCTGAATGGTGCCGGTGCCGTCGCGAAAAATGGGGAACAGCAGCTTGCCGCTTTCGCGCAGGTTATAGAGCCAGCCGCGGATGGTGACCGGCTGGCCTTCATGGTTGCCCACTTCCGCTATCGTTGTGATTGGTTCCATCTTCCTGTTACTCACCGCCGAGACGCGGAGTTCACCGAGAATGCTTTGTCATATTCAAAACTTATTATGATGATTCTTGCGTTCACAGCTAACTAGCTGACTGGCTTAGTAACTTTGGAATCCTGCTGCTCACACCGGCTAGTCAGCCAGGCAGCTAGCCAGCCAGTCAGCTTTCCTGCAGCCGCCGGAAAACCTTACCCATCCTCGCCGCGACGTCGGTTCCATCTTCCCGTTACTCACCGCCGAGACACCGAGGTGCCTGTGCACTTCTATAGCTGCACCGATAATGCGACGAGTAATCGCACCCAGTCGACCTTTCTTACTTACCTGCATTTCTCGGCGCTCTCGGCGTCTCGGCGGTGAAATTAATCGGCGGAGAGCCGCCGGAAAGTTTCGCCCATCCTGGCGGGCACATCGGTTTTTTCGTCGCCCTCCACTTCCAGCAACAGCGGCGGTACATGCGGGGCGGAACGCAGCAACCCTGTCGCTTCCTTCCAGTTGATACTTCCGTCGTCCGGCCACAGGTGCGAGTCCCGGTCGCCGGCGTTGTCGTGCACGTGGGTGGACCGGATATACGGCTTCAGAATCTCGAATGCCTGGCTCACTCCGCCGGCCATGTGCGCATGACCCAAGTCGAAGCACACGCCCACATCTTCAAAATGACTGCTATGGATGAACTCCACCAGCTTGTCGGGGGTGGAGAGCTCGTTGGGAATGTTTTCCAAAAGCAGGCTTACGCCCAACGGCTTGGCAAAGGCGCGCAGGTGCTCCACCGAAGTCATGGCTGCCTCGAACTTGCGGTCGTCGAAGTCTTCACCGCCGGTGCCCATGTGCTGCACCAGAAAGCGGAAGGGAATCTGCTCGGCGATTTCCAAAGCGCGCTTGATCTCGTCCATGGCCTCCACGCGACGCCCGCGGTCGGTGGTGGCAATGTTTATCGGCTGCCCGCCGGCGCGTCCGGACTCGTAATCGGCGTGCATGGGAGAGTGCACAGAATTGAGCGGCACTCCCGAGGTGCGGAACCAGTCCGCGATCTCGCGCACGTGCTGCTTGCGGTTGGCGTAGTCCAGGTGCTGGCGAGCGGCGAAGATTTCGATGGCCTGCGCCCCGCCGCGCGCCAGGCCGTCCAGCAGGCCGGGATGCAGCCGCTGCTTCACGTAGACGTAAGTGGAGATTGCGTTTTGCATTGTCGCCTGTCAGAAAACCAAAATCTACCGCCGAGACGCCGAGTGCGCCGAAAAATACAAATTGATTATTTCAGATTGGACACGAAATTCGCGATTTGGCGCCCAATCAATAAGTGCTAAAAGATTAAGACCCCGACTTCTCTTGGTGCTCTCGGCGTCTCGGCGGTGAAAACGCTTTTAGTAGCCCACCGCCTTCCCGCTCACGTTGCGCTCGTCGGTGGCTCCCAAGCGCTCGCCGCTCCGCAGATCAATCTCGACGCACTCGCCATCGCTCCAGTAGTCCTCAACCGTAGCCTTGTGGCCCATTTGCTGCAGCAGTTTGATCGTGTCTGGCGAGAAGCCCTTCTCCAAATACACCGTGTCGGGCATCCACTGGTGGTGGAAGCGGGGCGCATCCACCGCTTCCTGGATATTCATGCCGTAATCCACCACGCCCATCAGGATGTTGGCCACGGTGGTGATGATGCGCGGGCCGCCGGGCGAACCCAGCACCAGAAAGAGCTTGCCGTCTTTCAGCACGATAGTAGGCGTCATGGCCGAGAGTGGACGCTTCTCCGGACCGATGGCATTGTTCGGGCTCTGAATCAGACCGTACAGGTTGGGAGCGCCCGGCTTGGAGGTGAAGTCGTCCATTTCGTCGTTGAGCAGGAATCCCAGCCCGGGCACTGTGACACGCGAGCCGAAGCTGTCGTTCAGCGTGGTGGTGACAGCAACCGCGTTGCCCTCGGCGTCGACCACTGAATAATGCGTGGTGTGCTCCGGTTCACGCACGGCGATGGGTTGTGGACGCCGCTCGGCATAGCGTTCGAGAGCGGCAAACTCCGGCCGCTTGAGCTGGCGGCTGTCGCTGGCATGGTGGGGATCGAGCGAGGCACGCCACGCCTCACCATATTTCTTATCCACCAACTGGGCCACGGGGATGTTGGCAAAATCGGGGTCGCCGAGAAACTCGGCACGGTCGAAGAAGGCGCGGCGGAAGGCCTCCACGGTCAGGTGAATAGATTCGGCCGAATGGCTTCCTAGAGTCCCCAGGTCGTAGCCCTCCAGAATGTTGAGAGCCTCGACCAGAGCAATGCCGCCGGAGGATGGCGGTGGTGCGCTCAGGATCTCGTAGCCGCGATAGGCGCCGTGAACCGGCTGGCGCTCTTTGACTTCATAGTTGGCCAGGTCCTGCGCCGTAACCAAGCCGCCTCCCTGCTGCACCGCCGCCGCAATCTGCCGCGACATTTCGCCGTGATAGAAATCGTCGGGATTGGCCGCGATTTTCTCCAGAGTGGCAGCGAGCTCCGGCTGGCGGAAAACTTCGCCGGCCTGGTAATACTTGCCATCGCGCTGAAAAATTTGCCGTGAGGCGGGAAACTTCGCCAGATCCGGGTCACGCATCTCGTCAGCCTGGCCCCAGCTCAGAGCGAAGCCGTCGCGCGCCAGGCGAATCGCCGGCGCCATCACCTGGGCCAAGGTGAGCTTGCCGTATTTCTTTTCCGCGTATGCCATGCCGGCGACGGAACCGGGCACGCCGATAGCTTTGTAGCCGATGGTGCTGGCGCCGGGAATGATGTTGCCCTGGGGGTCCAGGTACATGTCGCGCGTAGCCTTGGCCGGCGCCTTTTCGCGGTAGTCAATGAAGTGAGCGGCACGGTCGGCCAAGCGCACCAGCATGAAGCCGCCGCCGCCGATGTTGCCGTCCTGGGGATGCACCACCGCGAGCGTGAAGCCGACGGCCACAGCAGCGTCGACCGCGTTGCCACCCTGGCGCAGGACATCAATTCCCGCCTGCGAGGCCAGCCCCTGCACGCTTACCACCATGGCGTGGGAGGCGTGTACAGGCTGCATGGCCGCGTTCGCCAGCCGTGGCACTACGGCCACCAGTGCCAGAAGCACTGCCAACAATAAGTTGCGGTGGAGTCTCATGGATGCGGAAGGCAGACCTTTGAGGCTAGCGTAGGGCGCGGGCCACAGTCAAATAATTGACGATTGAAGATTGTCGAATGACGATTGAAAAACCTGCTGACGCCGACTCTTGTGCTCGAGAAACTGTTCGCACAAGTGGGTTTCAATCGTCAATCATTAATCAGAAATCGTCAATCCCTCTACGCTTCCTGGCGCGCCTCGCCCAGCGTGACCCGCACCTGCATGCGGCGCTGCCCACGGTAGATGGTCACGGTCACGGTATCGCCGGAGCGATGCTTGTTCATGATGTCGGCCAGGTCCTGCTGGTCCTGCACCGGTTGGCCATCAATGGCGACGATCAGGTCGCCACCCAACATAATCGCTGTGTTGCCCAGGTATGCGCGCTCGCTGCCTCCCCGCAGGCCGGCGCGATCTGCAGCTCCCCCCGGAGTCACCTGCACGATCAGGATGCCGTAGTCAGCCGGAAGTCCGATCTGGGCCGCCAGCTCGGGTCCGATTGGAATCGCCCTGCTGATACCCAAGCCCGGGCGCCGCACACGGCCTAGAGTCACCAGGTCATTGAGCACCGCCTTGGCGGTGTTGATGGGAATGGCGAAACCAATGCCCGCGCTCTGGCCCACGCTGCTGGCAATCATGGTGTTGATGCCGATCACATTGCCGTGCGAATCGAGCAGCGGCCCGCCGGAGTTGCCGGGATTGATGGGGGCGTCGGTCTGGATGGCTTTATCAATCGTAGTGCCCTCCGGCTCGCGCACCGAACGAATAGAGCTGACAATGCCATCCGTCATGGTACCGTTCAGTCCGAAGGGATTGCCGATGGCGTACACGCGCTGGCCAACCTGCAGGTTCGAGGAGTCGCCCAGCACCGCCGGCACCAGGTCGGGAGCGGAAATCTGCACCACCGCGAGATCGTGCGCCGGGTCGGTGCCGACCACACTTGCCTTGTAGCGCTTACGATTGTGCAGACTCACATAGATTTCGCCGCTCCGGCCGCCGCCTTGGACCGCGTCGGAGATCACGTGGTAGTTAGTCAGGATGTGGCCTTGCCGGTCAATTATGAAACCCGAACCCTGGCCTCCCGTCGGCACAATACCGTAAAAGAAATCCCAGGTCAGAGTTCGCGAAGTTATGTTGACCACCGTAGGAATGTTGCGGCGGTACACCATAATGTTGTTCTGCTCGATCGAGTCCACGGTTTGAGGACCGGCGGCTTCGGTGATGTCCACTCGGCTGGGCCGTGTGACCCAGTTCACTTCCCGCAGAGGGCCGCGCCGCATGGTCGTGAAGTAGTAAAACGCGGCGGCAAAAATGATTGCCAGTACGAAGGGTCTTAGCAGTCGCATGCCTTTTCCTTGCGTGAAACTGTTTTTACTAGCTGACCGGCTGTCTGGCCGACTAGCACTCCAGCCCCGTAGCTAACCAATCTGTGGCTTTGGTTGGTATCAGGGCCCGACGTCAGTCGTGCCGAACACCGCCCGTAACCACCGGCTTGAGCCGCTGCGAACGCGCGCAGCGCCTAAAGGCGTCTCCCGACATGGCTAGCATTGGCATGGCTGAAGCCATGCCCCGATACGAAGCTTTCTCGCCCGCAGTCTTTTGTTCACATCTCATCGCAAGACGTTCACACCGCGTCGCAAGACTTCGAATTGGCTTTTCAGCTAAGTAGCCGGGGCGCACCGGCTAGTCAGCTAGATAGCCAGTCAGCTAGCCAGCTTGTTTCCTCAGCTCCTGCATTATTTTATCCACCTGGCGCTCGGTGTCAGCAAGCGCGCGGGAATTGTCGATTACGTAATCAGCGCGGCGGATCTTCTCCTCGTCCGGCATCTGCGCCGCCATGCGCCGCATCATCTCCTGCCGCGCCGCCTCCGCATCCAGGTGCAGCCGCAGCGCGAAGCGCTGCAAGCGCGCCTCGCGGGAGCAGGTCACCACCACCAGCTTGTCGAACTTATGTCCCACGCCGGCTTCCAGAATCAGAGCAGCTTCCACCATCGTGATGGCATGCGGTTCGCGGCGTCCGATATCCGCCATCCATTCTTCCTGGGCGGCAATGACGGCAGGATGAACGATGCGATTCAGCTCTTCTACGTGGGTCGCAGAAGGAGAGCTGCCGGAGGCCGGATGGCCGAAAGCAAGATGCGCCAGTTTCTGGCGATTGATGCGCCCATCGGGCTGCAGAATGTCGCGGCCGAAGTGGAGCACCACCTGGTTGTAAACGGAGCCGCCGGGTTGCATCAGCTCGTGAGCGATGAGGTCGGCCTGAATGACGTGCGCCCCGCGGGCAGCAAACATCTCGCCTACCGCCGTTTTGCCGCAAGCGATACCGCCGGTCAGACCGACGCGGAGCACGTCAAGCGCGCTCCAGCGAGAGCGCCGCTTCCCGCATGCGCGAGCCGCGCCGCAAGCGGGTCGCCTTCACCGTGTTGGCCATGAGCATGGCGATGGTCAGCGGGCCCACCCCACCGGGCACAGGCGTAAGCGCGCCCGCGACTTCGGCCACTTCGGGATGGACGTCGCCTATCAAGGTCGAGCCGTTCTTGGCGAAGGCCTGCTCGCGCTTTTCATTGCCTTTGAAAAAACGCTCGAACTCCGCCCGGTCGGTGATCTTATTCATGCCCACGTCGATCACCGCGGCTCCGGGTTTCACGAAGTTGCGCGTGACCATGCCGGCGCGTCCGATGGCGGCGACCAGGATGTCAGCCCGCCGGCAGACGCCCGGCAGGCCGTGCGTCTTGGAATGGCACACGGTCACGGTAGCGTTGTGGTTGATGAGCAGCATGGCCGTAGGTTTGCCTACAATGTCGCTGCGGCCGACCACCACGGCCTCCCGCCCGGCGATGGCAATCTGGCTGCGCTGCAGAATTTCGATGATTCCCGCTGGCGTGCACGGTACAAGGCCCGGCCGCTGGGTAGAAAGGAAGCCCACGTTCACAGGGTGAAAGCCGTCCACGTCCTTGGCCGGATCTACCGCCATCAGCACCGCCTTAGCGTCTACCTGAGGCGGCAAAGGCAGCTGCACCAGAATGCCGTCAATCTCATCGCGCTGGTTTAGCTCGCGCACCAATTCCAGCAGTTCGGCAGTGTTTACCGACTGGGGAGGCGCATGCTTTTCGCTGTAGATGCCCAGTTCCTCGCAACTTTTCACCTTGCCGCGGACATAGATTTCGGAAGCGGGATTGTTGCCGGCGAGGATTACTGCCAGCCCGGGCCGCAGCCCTGCCGCCGCCATCTGCCGAACCTGCTCCGTCACTTCCGCCTTGATCTCCGCAGCTATCTTGTTGCCGTCCAGAATGGTGGCCGCCATGAATCCTCTTTGTTCCGGGAGGAAGTTGGAATTTTAAATCATCAACCATGCCCAGGGCAGTAGAAAGCGCGGCTCCGCGCCCGCGCGAAAATGCTCCAAAAATCTCCTACCAGTTCGGCTCTAGCAGGGGTGGCATGCCAGTTTTATGTAGGCGTGACCGAAATCATTTTTCATTTGCGGGTCCCGCGTTCCTGGTTTTGCCGCGCTTCCTCGCAGGGCTCGGTCGCGGTTAATTTTATTTTAGGGGTTTACCCAGGGCTCACGCCCTGGGCTAAAAACTGTATCGCCTTCGGGCTGGTTCATCGGCGCTCCTGAGTTCCGGGTAGAAACCGGAGGGTCATTTGATGTATGACCGGCGCTGTTCCTTGTGGTGAAATCTATTCTTTGAACAAAGGACTTCTCGGATTTTATCTAAGCAGCCGAAGTTCATAGCACGAGGAGCTGCGGCTGTCGTGCTGAAACACCGATTTGGGAATTGCGCTCAGATTTCTCCACAATGGGACGCATCGGTTCCAGCGGAGGAGTAAAATCATTTCGCTATGATCTCCCCAGAACTGCTGGAAATTTTGGTCTGCCCAGTTTGCAAGAAGCGACTGGTGTTGAAGCAAGGCGAGAGCCTGCAATGCGGTGAATGCCGCCGAGTCTATCCTATCCGGGACGGCATCCCTGTCCTGCTGGTGGATGAGGCGGTTATCGACCCTTCCTAGGCTGCCGGAGTTTGGCATTTCCCGGCAGGAGAGCGTGTTTTTTTGTGTCAGTTCGGGAGCGGTGGCCCACCCGGGTTCCTTCCAACTTCCTCCCAAGTCCTTCTGGTGGCGCAACTTGTCGTCCGCAACTCCCTTCCGCATCAAGGGTTTAAGAGCATAGACACGCTGGTGAAATAAAACCCTGCAGAAGGGCACCTACGGCATTCAAATTGCTTGCAACAAAGATGCAGTCTGCGGAGTCTAATTGCCAGTATGAGGCACGGGTCGGAGGTGATAGCCATGACGGACGAAAAGTTCAATGTGACCGAATTGGCGGCTTTGAGGAGCGACCTGTTGCAGGGAGGCATCGATTCCCGTGAAGCTGCGGAATTGCTGCAAGTCTTCCTCATGGGTCGTGGCTACGGAGTTTCCCAAGATGCGGCCAGGGATGCCGCTAGCCGGGTGGAAGGGTCCGGCTGCAACCTGGAAGTCATTCAAAAGGAACTGGAAAGCATAGCGCTAGTGAATTAGGCGCAAGTACATACGGCGCATGGTCGCCACCCTGGCGCCGGAGTTGAGAGCGAAGGTGGCAGCAGCAATCGTTAACCGGATTCGAATCCTGATGGCCGGGCCAACCAGCCCGGCCGTTGCTTTTGATAGCTATGTAGCTGACTGGGTTGCTGGCTGACTGGCTTAGGAATTGGCTGGAATGGAACTGGCTATTGCTCTTAGCCATTGGCCCTTAGCCATTGGCTTCAGAGAGACCTCGTGGCCGGAGGGCTGATAACCAAAGCCGATCGCATACTAGCTAGCTAGGCAGCTAGGAAGCCAGCCGGCCTAGTCAGCTTTTTCACGGAATGCTGCAAACCTGCAGACTGCCATTAGCATACGGGCATTCCATCCCGACGACAGGATGCTCGAGCACCACCCAGTTGACGTCGAATTGTGCCTTAAGCCGTTGGAAGTTCTTCAGTTGGAAGGTGTTCCAGCCCTTCTCTGCTTCGGTCTGACGCTGCCACTCTTGGGCTAACTGGGGGAACATGCTGGCTGCACCGCTGTCCTTTAACGCGTCGGCGAGCATGCTGCGCTCCGCGATTGCCCGGAAACCGTGCTGGTCTTCGCCAGGCAGGCCCATGTGTTGCGGATCAAGCGCAAAATAAGCGTCCAGGGGCGTATTTTGCCGGACCCACTGAAAGGTTTGCACCCACTGGTTGTTGTTCCTAGTCCAGGGCAGTTCCAGGTGGGGGCTGGCGGGAAACAATTGCCGCTGGGCGTACCACATACCGAGACACAGGGGAAAAAAAAGCGCCACCCAGCGCCAGACCTTCTCGGTGAGAATCCACTGCGCCAGCAGCCCGCCCGTGAACAGGAACATGAGAACGTAAACCAGGAGCAGCGCCCGCATAGGCTGCAACTCGGCCAAATTGGCAAATTGGGGCGGAATGGTCAGGACCAGGGCGGCGGCGAAGAACACCAGTTCGAACCCGATGAGCGCCAGGCACATACGCTTCAGAAGCGGCAATTGATGGGAGCGTGCAATACGCCCATAGAACCACAATATTGGAAGCGGACCGAGAAGTCCCAGCCACTCGTACCATTCCCAGCGCAAGAGGAAGAAATACTCGCGGGTGTTCAGAATCTGCCGGTATGCCTCGGTGACCGGAGGAAAAAAGCCCAAGGGTAGCAACGCCAGGGCTGCTGCCGGGGCCAGTTCGCGCCGCTCTATCCAGATCACAAAAAACATGTAAGCCGCGCCAAATACCACCATCAGGGGATGAATCAGGGCAGTCAGCGCAATCCAACCCAGGCCGCGCGCCCACTTTCGCTCCACCACGTTGACAATGGCCAGCAGGATCATGGGCGTGGAGAGCGTGCGCGTATTTACGTTCTGGTCCAAGATGTAGAGGGAAGTCCCGGCTACGGGCATTGTGAGCAGGGTGGCGACCAGGGCCACCCCTCCCCACACGGCACGAGGGCTGGCAAAGCACAGCCGACTGATGCGCCAGCAGGCAAAGAGGAACAGCCAAACTGCGAGCAACTGCCATAGCAACATGGCATATTCGAGCGGCAGGTGGGAGATGCGCACGGAAGCAGCAATCAGGTTGGGGTACAGGGTCAGGTGCGCGTGCGAAGCGAAGAATCCCTGGTTATAGGGGAAAAGCTGGGGATTGAGCAGCTTGAGAACGCCGGGCAGGTAAATTTCCGCATCTTCGACGCCGGGATGGTAACCGGCAACCGCTACTGCTCCCAGGGTAAGCAGCAGAAGCGCGGCTAAAGTTCTGAGGGTAAGAGGGGGTTGGCGCAATTCTTCCGCCTAGGTGGCCGAGAGGCTGCGGCCGGCGCCGCGCGCGTAGTAGTTGGCGCCGCCGGGCTCCAATTTTCGGCCGGCCGGGTTGAAGACGCGAAAGCGGGCTACCCCGGTTTTTTGCAGGCCGTATTGCAGCGAGGTGGCCAGCACGCCCAGCCCATACTTCACGCTGCGGCGGAAGTTGATGGAGGAAGCTTCCGGGAAGTACTTGGTAGGGCAGGAGACTTCACCCAGGTGGAAGCCGAAGTAAACGCACTGCGCGAGCATCTGGTTGTCGAAGACGAAGTCGTCGGAGTTTTCCAGCAGCGGCAACTCTTCCAGAACGCGGCGGCTGAAAGCGCGGTAGCCGGTGTGGTATTCGGAAAGCTTGGCGCTCAGAAACCAGTTCTGGACCAGGGTGAGACAGCGGTTGGAAATGTATTTATAAACCGGCATACCGCCACGGAGGGCGCCGCCGCCCAGAATACGCGAGCCCAGCACCACATCGTACACACCGTAGGCCACCATACTGGCCATGGCGGTGACCAGCAGAGGCGTGTACTGATAGTCGGGGTGCACCATGATGATCACATCGGCGCCCGCGCTGAGCGCTTCGCGGTAGCAGGTCTGCTGGTTGCGCCCATAACCGTAGTTGCGGTCGTGGACAAAGGTGTGCAGGCCCAGGCGGTGGGCGACTTCCAGGGTGCGGTCGGTGCTGTGGTCATCCACCAGGATGCGGATGTCCACTAGATCGGGCAGTTCGCGGACAGTATCTTCCAACGTCTGCTCCGCGTTATAGGCGGGCAACACCACGCAGATACGCTTGCCGTTGATCATCCGTAGAGGGTTACACAACTCTCCTGCCGGGTGTTATGGCTGGCGGCAGTATAGCCCCTGCAATTGCAGACATGCGAAGTAGGTATGCTATGAGTTTAGGACGCAAAGCTGGATGATGCAACCACGTCGTCCCCCGGCGGTGCCCTCATTCCCAGCCTCTCGACTCAGATTTCTCCTTGACTCTGTGTCTCTGTGGTGAGGAACCCGTCGGCATTATTCGTGGCGCAGGCTCTCTACCGGATCAAGTTGGGCCGCACGGGTAGCTGGGACGGTGCCAAAGAGCACACCGACAAAGGTGGAAACCCCAAGGGCGATCACGGCCGACCAACCCGACACCGGGAGCCGGTAGCTGGTGACAAAACGGACGGAAAAAGGCAGGGCCAAGCCAATAACGATGCCCAGGAGCCCGCCCCCCAGGGAAATCATGATGGCTTCGGTAAGGAACTGAAAACGTATCTCGGCGCGGGTGGCGCCCACGGCCATGCGGATGCCGATCTCGCGGATACGGGCGCTGACGGTGGCCAGCATGATGTTCATGATGCCAATGCCGCTGACCAGGAGCACCACCATAGCAGTCAGGAGCAGCACCAGGGTGAGAGCATTGGCTGTTTTGGCCGCCAGGGTGAGCACCTGCGTCAGGTTGCTGAGGCCGTACACTGACTCGGGGCGGTGGCGCGACTGGATCACCTTGCGCGCCTGCTCCGTCACCCGGGGTACGTCGGCCATATCGGCCACGCTGAAGTAGATCTGCTTGACCGTGCTGGCGTTATCGCTAAAGTAGCGGCTCACGGTGTAGGGAATGAGAATGGTGTCCTGGGTGACCTCGGTCTGCCCGAATGTTTCCACTCCTTCCTTGAACGTTCCTATTACGGTGAAAGGCAGGCCGCTCAGCTTCATGACCTGGCCAATAGCGTAGTCCTGCGAGCCGTAGAGCCGGTCGGCCAGTTTCTCCTGCAGCACGGCGACCTTATTGCGGGCCTGCTCGTCTTCATTGTCGAAGAAGCGTCCGGCTACCACGTTGATGTTGCGGATGTAGTGATATTCGGGATTTACGCCCAAAATGAGGACTTCGCGTTCCTTGCCGCCGCCGATGGGTATGCGGTCATTCAGGTTAACCACCGGGGTAGCAGCAGTGATTCCGGGCACCTGCTCCTGCACCGCCTGCATGTCGTTGACGGTGAGGGGGTCAGGGGGCTCGGCATTGACGTGCTGGCTGCCGCCTTCGTACTCCGCCCACACCAGGTTGGAGCCGATGCCCTGAATCTGCCGCAGGAAGTATTGCTTGCCGGTGAGGCCGATGGTGACGACCAGAATCAGAGAAGCGGTGCCAATCACCATGCCCAGTGCGGTGAGCAGGAAGCGCACTTTGTTGCTGCAGAAGGTGTCGTAGGCGAAACGGAAGATTTCGTCCAGCACCAGTGACGGTTTTTGACCTTCAGCCACGCTTCTGTCCTCTATGGATGATGCCCAGGCCGCGTAAGCTTCAGGCTACACCCGCTCCCGCCTGCTCGGGATGGCCTGTTTTGCACCTGGGTGTACATACCTTTAGCGGCTTGAATCTAAGCCGCTGGTGCGTAACACTGGAACAAGCCCAACAGTTCTAACCCATGGAAAAGGCAGCACCCACTGAAACCGGCTCACCTGCGACTGCTGCCGGCAGCCATGCTCCCGCCCGCTTGACACTGGTAATTCCGACCCTGCACGAAGCTGCGAATATTCGCACCGTGCTGGAGCGCATTGGCGCAAGCCTGGACCCGCTGGGCGTGCCCTATGAGCTCATTGTAGTAGACGACGACAGCCGGGACGGCACGGAAAATATCGTGCGCTGTATCTCGGCGAAGGATGCGCGCGTCCGCCTGCTGGTGCGCCACGGGCAGCATGGCCTGGCTGGCGCCGTCAGCGACGGATGGAAGTGCAGCGAGGCCGAGGTGCTGGGAGTCATTGATGCGGATCTGCAGCATCCCCCGGAACTGCTGTCGCAGCTGTGGGAGAAGATGCAGGCGGGCTATGACATCGTGGTCGCCAGCCGCTACGCGGAACCGGGCAGCATGTGCTCCTGGAATCCGCTGCGGCGGGTCGTTTCCGAGCTGGGAATCATGCTGGCGAATCCCCTGCAAAGGCGCGCCCTCCGGGTGAAGGACCCGCTCTCCGGTTTCTTCCTGGTGCGGCGCCGCTGCCTGGAGGGAGTACAACTGCAGCGGCACGGGTTTAAGCTGCTGCTGGAAATCCTGGTCCGCGGCAACATCGGCTCGGTGGCGGAAGTGCCGTTTACGTTCGGCATGCGCCAGGGCGGCGAGAGCAAGGCCAGCCTGACCACCGGGTTGCACTACTTTTATTTGCTAGGGCGATTGTGGCGGAAGAAGAGAAGCGAATCGACGATCAAAGAGCCCCATTGACGATTGAAGATTAACAAACGATGTATTAAACCCTCAACAGCACCCTCATCTAAGCCGTCACCGTTTTCAATGTTCTAGAATTTCTCCGGGCGCTCTGCGCGTCGGGCGAGTGAGAACTTGATTTTCTACTACATTACAGATCGAAAGCAGTTTCCCGGCAGTGCCGGGGGGCAGCGCGCTCGCCTGCTGGCCAAGATTGCGGAAGCCAGCCGCGCCGGAGTGGACCTCATTCAGTTGCGGGAAAAGGACCTGCCGGCGCGCGATCTGGAAGCTTTGGCGCAAGAGGCAGTGCGGGTTGTCCGGGAAAACGCGGGCGAAAATCCCACCCGGTTGCTGATCAATTCGCGTATAGATATTGCGATTGCGGTGGGAGCTGAGGGGGTGCATCTGCGGGGGCATGATATCGCCGCCAGCGAGGCGCGAGTGATCTTCAACAAGGCGGAAATGTGTAAGCCGGTGATCGGCGTTTCCTGCCATACCGTTTCAGAGGTTCGCTTGGCGGAGTCGCACGGGGCTGATTTCGCCGTCTTCGGGCCGGTATTCGAGAAATCCGGCGGCCCCGGCCAGGGCCTTGCCAGTCTGCGAGCCGCCTGCGGCAAAGTGCCGGCGCTCGGCGTAGAGGCTGCTGTTCCTGCTGGACAGATGCCGGTGTTAGCCTTGGGAGGTCTAACTCGTGACAATGCGGCCGCATGCCTCAACGCCGGCGCCGCCGGAGTTGCCGCTATCCGGTTTTTTCAGGAAAACGAGGTTGCGAGTATTATCGAGGATCTCAAAACCCGCTACAGAGAGGCATTGAAGATTGAAGGCTGACGATGATTCGAACTTGAGACGTTTTGCAGGGGTGACTACGTGATTCTTGCCGGTACAGCAAGATTTTGAGAGGAGAGACGGTGTGCAGCATGTTTTGAATAGAGCCGAACTGTCTGGAGCGCTTCCCGCCGGCTGATCGGATATGATGTGCGTCCAGTGGCAACTCGATGGCCCCGGCGATCTCAACGATCTGCCGATTGCCACGAACGAATGGGTCAAAGTCAAGCTGACAGTCTAGTAAGAGCCAGGTGTTGCTACTGCGGTGATTTCATATGGCTTCTTTTCTCCTTCTGCAGATTTTGTGGGCAGAAGCATCAATTCAAACCATGTCGAGGAGTTTCGTATGAATCTGAAGAGGTCAGTGCTTGCGTGCCTCGTCGCCGTTTGTTGCCTGGCGACGATTTGTTTGAACGCGCAAAGTTTTGACGTCCACAAAAAGCATCAACCGCCAATGCTTGGCCCGCACTGGGCAAAGGGTGTTAAGCCCGCCAAGCCCGGCAGTAGCCCGGATATGACGCTGCACGGCGGCGAAATCATGACTAACGCTTCCGTGCAGGCGATTTTCTGGGGAACAAGTTGGGTAACCAGCCCCGGTGACAAGATCAGCGAAATGGACCTCTGGTACCAGGGCTTCGGCGGATCGAACTATGCCGCTACTTCAGACGAGTACAAAGGCGTAAGCGGCGATCAAGTAAGCTCGCAAGTTGGCTACGGTGGACATTTTGTGGACACGACCACGGCTTCGGGCGGCGGCAGCACGTCAGCGATTCTCGCCGAAGTGTGTAAGGTGATTCCGAACCCGCAGACGAATGGCTATTACCCGGTCTATACCGACCTACCGCGCAAGGGCAATTACTGCGCCTACCACAGCTGGGGCGCGTGCAACGGCGTGAATGTTCAGTTCGCCTTCTTCTGGAAACTGGATGGCGATGCCGGTTGCGACCCCGAATCTACGATCACCAGCTACTCACAGGGAGCGGCGGCGCTCGCGAACGTCAGTGGGCATGAACTCTCCGAAGCGCGTACCGATCCTCGCGGCGCGGGATGGTTTGATTCGAGCGGCGCAGAAAACGGCGACAAGTGCGCGTGGACCTTCGACGCGCCGTTCGTAAAATTCAAGAACGGCACTGAGTGGAAGATCCAGGGTGAGTGGTCGAATCATGCGTACGACACCGGTACTGGGTATCCCAATAGCTCAGGCCAGAAAGGCTGCTTACAAGGGCAATAAGTGATCGTTAAAAAAAATGGGTCGTGCTCCCGAAGAGCACGGCCTTTCTTTTTTGCTGATGGCGCGAGGCTGCACACAGGGTGGTCCTATTCGAGGTCAGGAATCTTGGCGCGAGCTGCCTTGATCGCAACCGGAAGCGCATCTTCGAGTGATATTTTCGGTCTCTCGGCAAGGTACATTCCGAATTGAGCGGAAGCGACGTTGGTGAGGAGGACGAGAGCGATCAAGCTGTAGTTCAGCATGGCTAATAGTAGTCGCGTAACAGGGCTGATACTCAAGACATCGGCTGTTTAGGACGTAGAATAATTCAGAATTTCAGGGGAGAGCAGATATGCCGAGAAAAGCGAGACTGTTCGCCTCGAGTTCCGGTTCTCCGGCTCGGGGCTTCTTGAAGTTTCGGGCCAATATTCCGCCTCGATGGATCAAGAATGCACAAACGTCTCGTAAGCGTCTAGAGCCGGAGGTCGTCCACGCGCTACGCTCGGTGGTAAAGGTTCGAAAGAATCACCCACGGGCAAAGGTCGCCTTGCAACAAGCACGACAGGACCTCAAAGCCGCCTTGAATCGATGGGAAACTGCCTACTCCAAAGAAAGTTTTTATCGAGGGATACGAATCCTGCTCGAACTGCAACGTAGCGGTTCGTCGAAACTATGAATTGGAATGCAACCTATTTCAGATGCTTGTTGACGGCCTTTGTCATCTGAAACATATCCAATTTCTTAGCGCCAAAGACGGGCTGCAACTTGTCATCCGCCAAGATTTCCCGCTTATTCTTTGGGTTTTGCAGCTTGTGCTTTTTGATGTGAGCCCAAACCTTTTTTGTGACCTCGCTTCTCGGAAGCGGCTCGGACCCGACGATTTTTGCTAAGTCCGCCGACGGGCGCATGGGCTTCATAAATGCACTGTTCGCTTTTGAGGTGGTTTTCTTAGCCACTCTTTCCTCCAATCACAGCATACGGCGCCATTGTAATAGATTTTGGCAGCTGGGGTTTTGGCGGGCTGTCGCTGGTCTTGGGATTTGGGCCGTATTACATCCGGGTGAGGGTGAGTGGGTTGGTGCATTGAATTGCGATGGGTATCTTTTGGTTGTACAGTTGAGCCCTTATGAATACCGAGCGGCGCGCTTTGGCGCAGGTATTCCTGATGCTACCTGCCATCCTCTTCCTGGGGTCAGTAGTGGCGCGGAACGTACAGCCGTTACAACCCGCAGCGGAGCGGGTGGTCATGTGGTATGCGGCGCGGATGTGGACGCTTTGGGTGCTGCTTCTCGCCCTGCCCTTAATGGTGCTCGTCACGGGCTGCGTAACACTCTTCGTTAGCCGGAATACTCAAGCCGTAGCTTCAGGGCAAGTGCTCGCCGCCGTGCGTGGAAATCGGGCGCTCGCGCTCGTTGCAGCGCTCACGCTTATGGCGGGAGTGGTTCTCGCGATCGCTGTACTGCACATGGGCGCGAATTGACGCCAGGGTCAGAAAACGCGGCCGGGTGGGTTCGGCCGCGATCGCATCATTACTCTCGGCGGGACGAGCCCAGTCCGAAGCACCTGGACGCTGCTCCCTTCGCCACTTACTGTCCAGCAGATGATGCCGCCAACTGCTTCAAAGCGAGTCTTGCTGCTTTTGATCCACCTGTGAAAGTATAACGAGCCCACGGCGTCTGAACTGCGCTCAGGATGTACAGCTCCCCCATTCGCTGGAATCGCAGAGTCGTCCTGTCTGAAAGTGCGGCGGGCTCAAACGTCGTTGCTAACATCAATATCCCGGACTCCTTACGGTCTATATTGTTGAGACGAAGAGCACCTGGAGAGAATTCACGAGTGAAAGTGTAAGTTCCAGCGTGCAACAGCTTACCGGCCGCTACAAAATTGTAGGGCACATCAACTTTGGTCTGTTGGGCGTTTGCTGTCGGTCTAACTGTGACGATGCAGGTGAGCAACGCCAGGACGAACATCAGATGTTTTGTCATAGTGTCTCCTCATGTTCCGTTTACGAATCACAACTCGGGCCTGGGAACCGGCCTTCCGCATTGGAAAGCTGCTTTCCTAATGTCCAGGTATTTGACGGACCTATTCGAAAAAAGAACGGTGCGGAATGTCATCGAATCGTAAAAAGTTGAGATCGCTTCACAACCAAACAGCCGGGAACCGTTGCGACTTTGAAGGAAACACCACGCCCCTGTTAATTGCTCTGCAATTTTGTTTTTTAATGCACAAGAGCACAGCGCAACAGAAGGCCGTTCGCTCTCTGCTATCGGGATCGCCTAGGCTTCTCTCGCGAGTGATTTCCCAATTTTGCGTTGCTGGGTTCGCGGAAAATGGCATCGTGCAGCGAAGTTTGTGCAATCGTGCTGTTTGGGGGCGGGGCCGGTTTACGCATCAGCAACCCACCTTCTTGCGCTTCATGCCATCGCAGTTGGTATGTGGATGAGGTGTTGTGCTCTTTGTCGGCGGTTGCTCTTCAAGCGGCGGCTTTCTGAACACGTAATCTGTACCTGTGGCTGGCGCTGGTAGAGCGCAAGCTGCTTAGGGCTGATTGGATCGCAATGGCTTCGCATTTCGGGCGGCCGCAAAGGACCATTTCGCTTTCAGGGTGTTCGAGCTGGAAGCGCCGCAGCATGCGGTATGGTCCCGCGCTTTCCTTGTTCTGAGGAATTTCTCTTCCGGTTCTCGGGGGACTGCCCGCGTTTTCTTCAGTCTGATTCGACGTTCAGCTTCCAGTATCCGGCGAGCGGGGCGCGCTCGACTTTCTGCTGGCTATGGAGAAGCCCCAGGGCTCTTGCGATCCGTTCGGGTGCGCGGTGTAGCACACCGGCAAGGTCCTCTTCGCTAACGACGAGGCTGCCAGTCGGGTATCTCGCACGCATGTCGAGGGCGTATTTGGAGATTCTCTCGGCGAGCGTCTGGGTGTCCTTCTCTTTCATCCGCGCGGCACGTTCCGGGTCTTTGTTGGAGGTCCAGCGGAGTGCGGCTACGGCTCCTATGGCGCCGGCGACGAGCGCGGCTCCTCGCCAGTGCGAAGCGAGCCATGATGGGACACGTGCAATTGAGTTCAGCATTGCCCTGAATCGTAAATTTCTCCTTCGCAACCGGGAAAGTTACAGAAGTGTAAGGCCGGGAGGAGCTAATCACTCAGACACTACTTCGATCAGGGTTTCTTTACGCCTAGAGCAATGAAGTATTCGATGTGGTTTCTGTCGCCAGTTTCTTCACGGAGGCGCGTTCGGCGGGCACAAGCCAGCCAATGTCAGCAAAGCGGACGAAAAAGATGTGCCCCTCTTCTTCGCATTTGAATGCGCCGACCGCGTTCACTTCCCGGACATTGCCTTTGACTTCGGCGGTGAGACTGAATTCTTCAAGCAGGCGAGTGGTTGCCGTTCGGCGGCAGACTGGGCAGGTTAGCGGCTGGAGGGTCATGGGAGGAATTCCTGACTTTTGGCAGACATTACACCCGTTCTGATTCCATTACAATAATTGCAAATGATAGCGGATTGCTATCAGCCGCAGGGCAAAAAAGCCGTGGCTGAAGGACCGGGGCTCGGGAGGACCTGCAAGTCTATTTAGGCCATTGCGCGGTTAGAAACTTCTTGGGGGGATCGTCTCGTCTAGTCATGAGCGGCACGCCTTTGTGTGATGTTGTGCCTGAATGGGAATTGCCGAAGCGATGATGTAAAAGGCTTGTGTGGTTACGCGACACGAATGGCGCGAGCACCGTTTGAGGGCAAAGCGATGCGGCCGCCTACGCGGTCCTTCGCTCTGTTTCGATGGCCATTCGCGCGATGTATTCCAGCAGCACCTTCAGCGTAAAGCCGCTGACGGTCCTCCGTTCATTTTTGGCGGTCTTGCGGATGAGCTCTGCTTCTTCAGAAGTGCAGCGTATGAGGATCGATGATCTTGTGGGAGGCATGTGGCGCGTCCTGAGGAGACGAATATGTCAGGCAGAATAGCGCTGCCAGCGCAAGAAAAACAAGGGGGGGACTCGGCTTTCTTGAGGAACTTACCTTTTAGGGGAGAAAAGTCCGCATGTACCAGACATTGGGGATACGAGTGCTGACGCACAAATGGTCCGTACTGGTTATCCGGGCACGAGGAAGGAAAGGCGCGGGGAGCGCGCCTTTTCTTTCCTTCGCATTTCAGTTTTGGTCTAGGCCGCGGCTGCGGTTGCCTCGTCCTGGAGCATGGAACGGATTTGCTCGCGTAGTTCCGGTGTGTTCGCGTGACCGTGAACGGTTGTCGCATGCAGTACCGCGAGATCCAACACCTCATCTTCAGTCCCGGAGATTGCGATCGTGCAGGGTTTGTCCGTCGGGAATTGGCGGCAGTCGATCACTTTGCGGATTGATGCCATACGGCCTCCTTTAAAACGACGGGAATTGTAGGCCTCGTGACAGGGGACGTGCAACTGGTCGGAGCGCAGTCCGGCGATGGATCGGAGGCGCGCCTATCAAGTGGCACTTTCTTCGGCGACCAGCCAATCGAGGGCCTGTTCGCGTGTGTTGAACCGCGGAAAATCGCGCTGCGAAAACCTTTTTATGGCTTCGTAAAACGCATTCGGCAAGCGGTCCGCCCCGACTAACGCCG
>DATFDP010000034.1:0-34977 GCA_035252015.1 Terriglobales bacterium | reverse complement strand
GCTGGGCGCAGGCCAATCCCACGGTCAGCACTGTCCCGTTTGAGAGCCAGACGTTGCATCAGCGGGCGCCGTTCAACGTGATCCTGCCGGCAGGTTATGAAAACAGTGTGCGGCGCTATCCGGTGCTCTACCTGTTGCACGGCATCGGTGACCATTACGACACCTGGGTGACGAACACCAACCTGGTGGAGTATGCGAGGCCGTATCAGCTGATCATCGTCATGCCGGAGGGTGACAAGGGTTGGTACGTGAACGGCACTGTGCCGAACAGCCGCTGGGAAGACTACATCATGAAGGAAGTGATGCCGTACGTGGACAGCCACTACCGCACCCTGCAGCAAATGGGCATGCGTGCCACCGCCGGGCTATCTATGGGCGGCTACGGCGCACTGATGCTGGGGCTGAAGCACCGCGACCTGTTTTCCTTTGCCGCGTCTATGAGCGGAGCGCTGAATGTGACCGACTGGACGCCGGAAAACATGGGTTCCGACATGCCCGACTGGATTCGGCAGTCCATCGTGGCGGCTTTCGGGCCGGCGGGCTCGCCGCAGCGCAAGGAGGACGACCTCAAACAACTGATCAATGCGCCGGTGGCGGAGCTGCCTTTCCTTTACCTGGATTGCGGCACTGAAGATCACCTGCTGCAGCAGAGCCGCGACTTCTCGCGCCTGCTGCAGGAAAAGAAAATTCCGCACGAATACCGCGAGCGGCCGGGAATCCACGAGTGGCCGGAGTGGGACCATCAGATCCAGGAAGTGCTGAAAGTGCTGTGGGAGAGGTGGGGGATGAAGGCGAGCGGTTAGCAGTTAGCAATTAGCACTTAGCCAACCAACAAAGCAGGTCCTTCGCTGCGCTTCCCTTCGACAAGCTCAGGTCAGGCTCTCGCTAGCGCTCGGTCGCGCAGCTCAGGATGACAATGTTGGGCGGAAAATTGTTTGGCTGGCCTTGTCGCTTCGCCGCCAGCCGCTGTGGAATTCGGTGCCGCCCCTACCGGGCTCGGGTTTTTCTGGCTGCCCTACCCAGGACTTCCGTCTTGGGCTTTACTGTACCGCCCCTGCGGGGCTGACGAATTGAGCCCTTCCATCCGCGGGGTCGTTTCCACGCTATTCTGAGATTGGAATGGGCATGCGCAGGACGTCATTTTCGCCTACGCCGAGGGCCTGCAGTTGCTTCAGAAAAGGCTGCACTGTTTCCAGAATGCCGACACGAGTATCGGTGCTGGCGCCTTCCTGTTCGCTGTTATCGGGGTTTCCGGACAGCAGCGATTGCAGCAGGCTCTTCCCCCGGGGGAAAAGCACGATCTTGACGTCTTCACTGGGGGAGACGCCAATCGCTTTTTTCACCAGGCTGAGAGCTTCGCCGAAGCCGCCGACCCCATCCACGAGACCGAGGTTTTTGGCATCGGAGCCGGACCAGATTCGGCCCTTGGCAATCTGCTGCAGCTTGTCTTTGGGCATGTGGCGGCCATCGGCGGCCTTGGTGGTGAAATCGGAATACACCCGGTCCAGCCAGGACTGGAATCGCGCCCACTCCTGCGGGCTGTAGTCCATGGTGCTGGTCCAGATGGTAGAGTTAGCGCCTTCGTGCACCTGGTCCCAGCTGAGGCCAATCTTCTTCCAGAGGCCGGAAGTAAGAAACTTGCCGCCCAGCACGCCGATGGAGGCGGTGATGGTGCCGGGCTGAGCCACGATTTTGTCGGCATTCATGGCGACGAAGTAGCCGCCGGAGCCGGCCAGATCGCCCATGCTGACGATGACCGGCTTGCCTGCTTTGCGTGCCCGCGCAGCCTCGCGCCAGATAGCGTCGGAAGCGACGTAGGAACCGCCCGGACTATCCACGCGAAACAGAATCGCTTTGACATCTTTGTCGTCAATGGCGGCGCGGAAGGCGGCGGTGACGGTGTCAGAGCCCATGCTCCCGCCACCGGTCAAGGCGTCGAAATTGCTCTTGCCACGCTGCACCGAGCCCACACCGTAAATAAGCGCCACGGTCTTGCCGCTCTGGTGCGGGCGGCCGGCGGCCTCCAGGTACCTGGTTAAGTAGAGGAACCGCGCCCCCTCGCCGGCCTTCTTCTTGGCCTGGTCATAGACTTCGTCGCGGTAGGCGAGGCTGTCCACCAGCTTGGCGTCCAGCCCTTCCTTGCCCAGGTAAGGTCCATGATCCACCAGAGATTGCCATTGGTCTTTGGGGATATGGCGGGCATCGCAGATGTCGTCCTGCATCTGAGAAAACCACGATTTCAGGATGGCGGTGTTCTCCTCGCGCTCCGCCGGGGTGTATTTCTTTTCGGTGAAGGTGTTCAGCGCGCTCTTGTACTCATAGCGGTGGTCGCCGTGAAAGGGCATGCCCAGTTTTTGCAGAGTGCCACTGAGGAAAGGCGACTCCAGCATGAGCCCGGTCAGGCCAATATCGCCGGAGGGCTGCAGGTAGATTTGATCGAAGGCCGTGGCCAGGTAGTAGGACTTGTTGCCCGGACCGACTTCGCCGAAGGTTTCAGCGAAGGCGATGGCGAACTTCTTTTTGGCACGAAAGCGCTGCACCGCTTCACGGATTTCCTGCACCTCGGCCATGCCCATCTGCTCGGAGCCGACGCGCGCCACCAGGCCGGCCACGCGGCGGTCGTCAGCCGCCCGGTCGAGCGCGTCCACCACGTCGCGCAGCACCAGGCGGTCCTTCATCATGACCTGTACGAAGGGCGCGTTGGGGACATATTCGACCATCGGCCGTTCCAGGTTGACTTCGAGGATGGCTTTGCCGGGCACATGCGGCTTGCGTACCGCCAGCACGATGGCAATGACCACGACGTACAAAATAACCACGGCGCCGATTACGGCCAGCAGTCGCACGATGAACTTCTTCATGACGCTCTCCGGATTTTTGGCGGGAACGAATGAGTGTAGCGCAGGGGGGCAAGCAGTACGTAGTACCTAGTTGCACGTGCCCTTCCGAAAACCTGCTTTTTGGGATCAGGTACTAAGTACTGGGTACTTGTATCCGCTTTTTCATCGACAGCAGCCGCTGGTGCATATCGAGGGCGGCTTTGCGGGCACTGGGACGGCGGTCACGACCAGTACAACCCGGAAATCGAGATCTCTCTCCCGGCCCGCAGATGACCAAGTGGGACAGCTCGGCGCGCCCGATGCCAAGGGGCGGCGCTCTTCCGAGCCAATAGCCAGCACCACGTGTAGCAGGGCTGCATGAAGCTGGACCCCTCGATGGGCACGGCGCGCTCAGCCAGGAGGCTAGACAGCTGCAAAACTGCGAAAATAGACAGATGTTTGCGCCCGCATCCGAACTGAGCCGCGTGGTCAAAGAAGCCGCTGCCGAGGCCGGCTTCGATCTGGCCGGCATTGCGGGTGTGGGCGAGTTCCCCGAGCTTGATTATTTTCCCGCCTGGATCGCTGAGGGCCGCGGCGGTGAGATGGCCTACCTGCAGGCGCGCGACGAGCAGGGCGGGCTGAAACGGACTTCCCTGCGCTCAGTGGCACCGTGGGCACGCAGCGTGGTGGTTTGCGCGCTTAACTACAACACCGATGCGCCGTATTCCACACAGGTGAATGACTCCGATCGCGGATGGATTTCGCGGTATGCGTGGAGCCGGCGCGACTACCACAACGTGGTAATGAAAAAGCTGAAACAGGTAGAGAAGAAAATCAGTTGCCAGGTGCCAGTGGCCATTGGTCAGAAAAGCAGTGGACAGTGGGCAGTGAGCAGTGGGCAGCAAACGCAAAAATCCGAAATTCAAACGAGGGCGTATGTGGATACAGGCCCGCTGGTGGAGCGGGTTTATGCCAAGTACGCCGGAACCGGCTGGATAGGCAAAAACACCTGCATCATCAACCAGCGGCTAGGCTCCTGGCTTTTTCTAGGGGTGATCCTGACCTCGCTAGAACTGACGCCCGACTTGCCCGCGCCGGACCGGTGCGGCACCTGCACGCGCTGCATCGAGGCTTGCCCCACGCAGGCGCTCACCGCGCCTTACCAGCTCGACTGCAACCTGTGCATTGCCTACCTCACCATCGAGAAGCGCGGCGTCATTCCCAAAGAAATACGGGCAGGCATGGGACGGCACGTGTTTGGCTGCGACATTTGCCAGGATGTGTGTCCGTGGAACCGGAGAGCGCCGGCCAGCGCTCAGCCTGAGTTGCAGCCGCGGCCAGAGCTGGTGAACCCGGCGCTGGAGTGGATGGCGGAGATGAAGGCTTCGCAGTTCGCGGAAACTCTTCGAGGATCGCCGGTGCGACGCGCGAAGCTCTCTGGCCTGAGACGGAACGCGGTGATAGCCATGGGCAACAGCGGCAACGCCAAGTTTGCCGCTACACTAAAAAAGTTGAGTGTGGATCCGGATCCGCTCGTTGCCGAGCACGCAAGATGGGCGCTGGAGAAAATTACGACTGTGCCGTAAGACTCCGGATTCCCGTTTGTTGCAGCTTCAGTCGCCCTCCGGGACTTTTCTGTTTCAATTTGCGGCCTGTTCGCGCCAGTGAACTGGCGGGCTAGTTTTCATCCGGTCTCTACGAGGGTGGGTCTTAGTGCTAGCATCTTAAATGAGGCAGTTGCCCTTCTGGGGTTCAGCGATGCACCGCCGACGGCTTCACTACTTGTTGTTCGCCTGCACAATATTGTTCTGTCTGGGCGCGCGGGCGGATACCTGGAACCAGGTGCGCTCCGCGCATTTTGTCCTGAACACGGATGCCGGTAGCGACCGCGGGCGGCAGGTACTGCTGCGCTTCGAGCAGATGCGCGCCCTTTTCGGGCAGTTGATCCTGCGCAGCGAAGTGAACGTTCCGGTTCCGCTCACCATCATCGCCTTCCGCAACAGCGACGAAATGCAGGCCCACGTACCGGTTTACGAGGGCAAGGCGGTGGATTTGAGCGGATTCTTTGTGAGCCGGCCAGACCGGGACTACGTTGTGCTCGATCTTTCTGCCGGTAATGCCTGGACCACTGTTTTCCACGAGTACGCGCATGTGCTGCTCGACGGCAACTACCCGGCTACGCCGCTGTGGTTCGACGAAGGTTTTGCCGACTACTTCTCCACGATCGAGGTGCTGCGCGAGGGAGTGCAGATCGGCAAGGCGCCGCAGGGATACCTGGAAAAGCTGCGAAGTTCCAAGTGGATTCCGTTCGCCGACGTGTTGCAGGTGCAGCCGGACTCGAAGACCTACAACCTGAGCGACCGCCGTTCCCTCTACTACGCGGAATCGTGGGTGCTGGTGCACTACCTGTTTGACATGCAGAAAATGCCCGCTGCCGGAGAATACTTCGGTCTGGTGGAGGGCCAGCGTGTTCCCGTGGAGCAGGCCGTACACCAGGCATTCGGCCTGAATTCCCAGCAGCTGGAGCTACAGGTAAAGAAGTACTACCTGTCGCCGCAAGCGGTGTACCGCACGGTAAAGCTGCCGGTGGATGTGACGATGGCGAACACATACAGCTCCGACAAAATTCCTGCGGCAGATGCGCAAGCCATGCTCGCGGGTCTGGACGTGCACATGGACGCGCACCAGCAGCATGGGATGCAGGCACTACAGGAGTTGCTGCAGCAGCATCCGGACAACGCAATGGCCCTGCGCGACCTGGGCTACGCGTATCTGCAGAAAGACGATTTGGACAATGCCGCCGATTGTTTTGAGCAGGCGGCCAAGCTCAACTCCGCCGATGCCTGGGTGCACTACTATTCCGCCGTTTTGCGCCACCGCAGCGGCGAGAAGCTTTCCCCAGAGGAACTGGAGGCCACCAAGTCCGATCTGAAGGATGCCATCCGGCTGAACCCGCAGTTTGCCGACGCCCACAACCTGCTCGGCCTGGCGGAAATGGAAAGCGGCGATTTGCAGCTTTGCATCCGGAGTCTGACAACCGCGGTACAACTCAGCCCGCGCAACGAAAGTTACCGCGCCAACCTGGCGCAAGCTTACATCTTTGCCCGCAAGTGGGATGATGCGACGGCGCTGCTGCAGAGTCTGGCCACCAGCAAGGATCCCAAGATCGCCGAACAGGCCAATCAGCAGATGCAGGAGATGGACCAGGCGCGCACGCGGGAAAGGGTTGAGATCCTGGGCCGTCCGGCCGACGATTACACGGCTCCGCAGTGGCGGCCCAAGAAGACGGCGCCGCATCCGGAGGACACCGGCAAAGCTGCAGAGCAGCCGCAGCTGCCGACGCATGGCCCCATCCACTATTTGAAGGGAACACTTTTGTCGGTGAATTGCGCGACAGCGCCGGCGGCAACGCTGAGTGTGCGTGCCGGGGGCAAGACCTGGAAGATTCTGACCGCCGATTATCAGAAGATGGCACTGATCGGAGCGGACCAGTTTTCCTGCCAGTGGCATGACCGCAAAGTTGCGCTTAACTACCGCGCTATGGGCATCCGCGAGGGGGCGCTAGTATCTCTGGAATTGCAGTAGACTTTAGGGATGCCACTGCCGCAATCTATGGTCACTTCGAAGGACTGGACGGAGGTCACCGACTTCGGGCCGCAGGGCTGGTCAGCTCAGGCGGATGCAGGGCTGCGCGCCCGCCAATGCTGTGAACGGTTGGAGAAGGGCGAAATTCTATTTTTCGCGAGCCCACCTTTCTGCTTAGACGAGAATGACCGCAATTACCTGATCAGCCAACGCCGCATGGATTCCCGGCTGCACAAGAATATCTCCTACCGTCCGGGAGAAGACCTGCTGCGCGGCTTCTCCGACGGGCAAGAGAACGAGAATCGCATGCATGGCATCATGCGCGCTTATTCCAGCGCGGTGACCGATTTTGTGAGCCGGTTTCTCAGCCCCTACGCAGGAGAATTTCAGCTCGACTACGCCAGCTTTCGTCCGCTGGAGGAGCAGGGCCGGGACTTGCCGCTGCACAAGCGCAATGACCTGCTGCACGTGGACGCGTTTCCCAGCCGGCCTACGCGGGGCGGACGCATATTGCGCGTGTTCACCAATATCAATTCCAGCCAGGAGCGTGTCTGGCTGGTGGGCGAGCGCTTTCCCGCCCTGGCGGAGCATTACGCGCTGGAGGCGGGACTGGGCGCGATCTGCCGCGCGGGAAGCAGCCTGCGGGCGCGCCTGGTCCACTGGTTCCGGTCCGCCCGGTTACCGGTGACGGAACGTTCACCCTACGATGAATTCATGCTGCGCTTTCACGACTGGCTAAAGGAAAATTCCCGCTTTCAGAGCAGCACGGGAAAAACCCGCCTAGCCTTCCCGCCGCTGACCACCTGGCTGGTGTTCACCGACGGAGTGCCGCACGCCGCTCTTTCCGGGCAGTTCGCCCTGGAGCAGACATTTATTATCCCGCCGGCGGCGCTGGTGGCGCCGGACGCGGCTCCCGTTCATATTCTAGAAAAATTGTGCGGGCGCCGGCTGGCGTGAGCGAAAGTCCGCGTGGCTGACGTATCCGCGAGAATTGTTTCATTATGGGAAGAGGTAACGGAACTGAAGCAGGCCTTACATCAGCTGATAACTGAGTAATACGACCTGATATCAGCAAAATGCGGAAAAAAACCCTCTCGGCGCTTTGCCAAGAGGGTGCAGTAGGGCGCGTTAGACGCGGACTACGTTCGCAGCCTGGTAGCCTTTAGGGCCTTTCAGCAGATCGAATTCGACGGTTTCGCCCTCATTCAGAGTGCGATAGCCGTTCTCCTGGATGGCGGAAAAATGCACGAATACATCTTCCCCTGTGGACCGCTGAATGAAGCCGTAACCCTTCGCCCCATTGAACCACTTTACTGTACCCTTCTCTCTCACTGAAGAAACTCCTTTCGACATTCGTCAAGATTGCTCTCCACGTCGTCGCCTTGGACTCCAGGTTCGGAGGCGGGGGCAAAAACCGAGGAGAATTCTGATGTGCGGCTTCCGCTTACGAGGTGCAACAGAAAGGGCCCCCGAGTCACCCGCCGTCTGGATTACGGCCGGAGACTCCGGAGCCCAAACATGTCACGCGTGATAACTCTGCTGCGGAAATGAACATCAACTTAAATCCCCTGGCCTCACGGCCAGACTTGCTGCGATCAACTTTCGTGCAGCAAGGAGGAGATGATATTCAGGAAGTCACACTTTTGTAAAGCAAATTAATTAACTCTTATTCCGATGTAAGCCCTTTTAAAACGTTTTTTCCAAGGTATTTTTAGTTGGCGCGCCTTGTCGCACCTTGACGCTGTACCGGCGTAATCGTCCTCTTCTTCCCCCACTTTGGTACGATTCCTGCAGGTGCATGAAACTGCCAAACTCCCGAATTCCAGCGATCTCGTGGCCAGCCCGGGAGGTCTGAGCCCGCCTGCGCCATCCCCGGCTGTGGTCCGGCCCCGGTGGACCAAGCAACTGTTGCCGACTCTGCGCTACCTGATGCGCACAGATGTGCATACTTTCGCCTTTTCTGTGGCGGCAAACGCCATTCTCTCGTTCTTTCCGTTTGTCGTACTGCTGATGACGCTGATCCGGCGGGTTTTCCATTCGCCGCTTATGTACAACGTGGTATTGCAGTTGTTGCGCGACTACCTGCCGGCGGGACAGGATTTCGTTATCCGAAATCTCAATGCCTTGGTGGGCGCCCGGCATCGCGTGCAGTTGTTCTCCCTGGTCATGTTGCTCATTACGTCAACCGGCGTATTTGTGCCGCTGGAAGTAGCGCTGAACCGCGTGTGGGGCTTCACGAAAAACCGCTCCTATCTCGGTAACCAATTGATTTCGCTAGGGCTTGCGTTTGGTTGCGGTTGCTTGGCATTGCTTTCCGTGTTTCTGGCGGCGGGAAACCAACAACTGCTGGAATTCATGTTCCTGGGGCACAGCTCCAACTTCGTTTTCCGTGCCGCCGCCTTCCTGGTGATGAAAACTTTTGCCATTGCCGCCAGTTTCGCCATTTTCTTCCTGATTTATTGGGTCTTGCCCAATGGCCGGGTGCCGGCCCAGGCGGTATTGCCGGCGGCGGTGATGACCGGCCTGGCGTCGGAGGTGCTGAAGTACGCCTACATCCTGGCCCTACCCCGGCTCAACTTCCAGGAAGCATACGGGCCCTTTTCGATTTCCGTTACCCTCATGATCTGGGCTTTTCTTATGGGCCTGTTGCTGCTGGCAGGGGCCTACCTGTCAGCCTTGGGGCACGACTCCCACGCTTCCTGACCGAGCCGACTATTCTCCTGAAGTATTCCCGCTTTGGGAGGGCAGATCGCAGATTTATCTCGGGTTTTGGTTCCACGTGCCAAAAGAAGAACTAGACTTGAAGTGAGCAGAGTAAGGCCCCTCAGGTTTCTGCTGTGAGCCCCAGCTTGCACCTCCGCGCACTGCGGGTGGCTCTGTTGGCGGCGGGACTGGGATATTGCTCGGTAGCCCAGGCCACTGGCCCCGCTCCACTCAGCCTGACCCAGCTGACAAAGAAGGCAGGATTCATCTTCGCCGGCCGCGTGCTGCGCGTGGAATACCCGGCATCGCAGCCGTACAGGGTGCCAGTAGTGCAGATTACCCTTCAGGTGGAGCGCGCCCTGCGGGGCACTGATCGTGGGCAAACTTTCATCCTCACGCAATGGGCAGGGGCTTGGGATAGCGGCCCGCAGTTTCGCCTGGGACAGCATCTGCTGCTTTTCCTTTATCCGCGCAGCCCCACTGGGCTGACCAGCGTCGTTGGCGGGCGCCTGGGGCAATTCGACCTAGATTCCGGAGGGAACATCGTCCTGCGAGCCGAGCAACGGCGGCTCTTGTTGTCTCAGGCAGAGGAGACTGGCGGCGAAACTGGCGCGCGTCCTCCCGCAAAATTCCGTTACCGGGACTTTGCCGGGCGAATAGGAAGGGAAGGGGCCCAATGAAGCGCGAGCTCAAAGCCGACCGCGGTTATGCTCGCGTCTTTTGTGCGATTACCGCGCTGTGGATTGTCGTCGTTGCCGCAATGTTCTTGTTTCCCGCTCTCCTCCGCGCCGGCGGTCCATTAAAGGTGGCGGGTGTGAGCGGATTTAACGCGGGCGTAGCAGGTACGCCGCTTACCTGGCCGCAAGGAAGCGTGCTGTACTACACCGATCAGGGAGACCTCAGCCCGGTGCTGCCACAGGCCGAGGCCAACGCTCTCGTGGCCGACGCTTTCTCGCGCTGGACGTCGGTGCCTACTGCCGCTCTTAGTACCAGTCGCGCCGGGCAGCTTGATGAGGACGTGAATGGCGGCAACGTGGTCTTTATTGACTATGGCCAGATCAACATGCCGGCCGACATTCAGCCCACTGCCCTGGCCAAGCCGATTGCGATTGTCTACGACCAGGACGGCAAGGTGACGGATGCTCTGCTGGGCCAGGGGGCGGGCGGGGCCGACATGTGCGGCAGCAACGCGGTCTATGGCGGACCGGATAATTACAGCGCCGATGCTCACCTGGCGCATGCGCTGGTGGTGCTCAACGGTAATTGCATCCAAACTTTGGCGGTGTTGGCGGATTTCAAGTACCACCTGATCCGCGTTCTGGGGCGCGTACTGGGTCTGGATTGGGTCGACCTCAACAACAACGTTTTCACTGGCAGGCCGTTCCCAGTGACCGACGATTTCCTCGGCTTCCCCGTGATGCATGCGCTCGACCCCCCTTGCCCGGGTTCGACCCTATGCTTCAGCGCTGGCGATGAGCTAAAGATGGATGATCGGGCGACCCTCTCTGCGCTCTATCCGGTGACCAGCGCGAATATGGGCAATTTTTCCGGCAAACAGATTTTTCGGGGTCAGACGGCGCGGGTGCGCGGAAGCGTTTATTTCCGAGCGCGAAATGGAGGAGCGGGGCAGCCAATGCAGGGGGTTAAAGTCGTGGCGCGCTGGCTTGACCCCGCCACCGGCCTGCCGTCCCATCGTTACTCGGCGGCATCCATTTCCGGTTTTCTGTTCCGCGGCAATGCCGGTAATCCCATTACCGGTTTCACCGACCACAGTGGCCAGCGCTACGACAGGTTCGGCTCCAATGATCCGGCGCTGGAAGGTTACTTTGAATTAGCGGGGCTGGAATTTCCCCAGGGAGATACCAGCGCGCAGTACCAGATCAGCGTGGAGAGCCTGGACCCGGCCTGCGCTGATTTTGCGGCCGTGGGGCCGTACCGGGGCGGCCAGGTGGCGCCCTCCGGAACGGCAGCGACAATCACGCTCAGGCTCAACCAGGGCGACGATGTTATCCATGATTTCGTGATGTCGGGCAGCGCTCTTTCCACAGCCGGGAGCGCGGGAACGTTTTCCGCACCGGGCCGGGTGCCCGCCGGCGGGAACTGGGCGGGCTCACTTTGGGCCTACGGGAATGTTGACTACTACTCGCTCGCAGCCCGCGCCGGCCGTACTATCACGGTGAAGGCCACGGCCCTCAATGAGGCGGGCAAGGCTACAGAGGGCAAGGCTCAGCCAGTGATCGGGATATGGCCGAACGCCGCGGGTGCCGGTTCTCTGCCCGACGTCGCTGTGTCCTACTTCAACAGCAGCGAGAGCGGGGCCACGGTACTCAACGCACGTTTTCTCGAGAGTGGCAATTTCAAGGTGGGCATCGGCGACTTCCGAGGTGACGGCCGGCCAGACTTCCGCTACCGGGGACGCGTTTTCTACGGTGACTCGGTTGCGCCGGCGCGGGTCGCGCCCGGAGCGTCACTGACGGTCCGCGGCATCGGCTTGAGCGCCGCCACAACCGCGACCATTAACGGCCGCGATATGCCGGTGATTGCCGCCTTTTCCGACCGCATCGTGCTTACCGCGCCTGACCTGAGCGACGGCATCTACAACATTGACCTGCAAGCGCCCGACGGCGCCACCAGCAGCCTGATCAACGCGCTCACCTACGGTGCTTTGTCGGGTGACCGGATCGTGCTTCTGCAGGGGGCGGGAAATCCAGCCACTCCGGTGGGCGGAGAAGCACTCAATCCTCTGCGCGTGCGCGTGGTCGAGACGGATGGCATCACTCCGGTCTCGGGTGCGACCGTAAGACTGAGCGCGAGCGGCGCTGGGGCCCTGTTTTCCGCGTGTAATGCCGCAAATTGCGCGCTCCACACGGACGAACAGGGCGAGGCGGTCACGCGCCTGGTGCCGATGGCCGTGGGCACATCTATCGTCACCGCGGCCATTTCACCGTCAGCTTACGTTCAAGCCGAGTTGACCGGAAGCGCATCTGGGCTTGCGATTTCGGCGCTGTCGCACTCGGCCTGGGTAGCGCAAGGCGGAAGCGGCAGCCTTGCTCTGAAGGTGCGCGTGCTCTCCAGCGGACAGCCCGTTGGCGGACGCACCGTACAGTATGCCGTGACCCAGGGCAGCGCCAGCCTGAGCTCGACTACGGCGTCGTCCAATGCGTCGGGATACGCCAGCGTCAACTTGAACTTAAGCTCGGTTCAGGGCGAGGTTCACGCCAGCGCCTGCGTGATGCCAGGAGCGGCGCCTTGCAGCAACTTTTATATATTCGTGATCCCGACAAGCGAGCTGCGACTGCAGCTTGTCGCGGGCGAGCAGCAGATTATCAATACCGCCCAGGCCTTCTCTCTGGTGACGCTGCGGGTGACCGATTCTGTTTCGCCACCCGACCCGGTGCAGATGGCACCGGTAACGGTGATGTCAGCAGTAATGCGCTGGCAGCTGCCTTCTGTTGCCACTGGGCAGAAAGCACTGCCGCGCCCCGCCCCGTTAGTGCTCAGTTCGGCGCAGCGTGTGGTTTATTCTGATAGCAACGGCCTGGTTTCGATTCTGCCCTCGGCGGATGCGCGATTTGGAGCCGTGGTGGTGAAGATGATAGGAGTTGCCGGTACCGGCTTGCCGCTGCAGTTCGAAGTGCAGCGTTTGTGGGCGCCACCTGGCTTTATTTCTTCCAGCGGCGCCGCGCAGAAAGCGTTCGCCACCTACCAGCGGCAGCAGCGCCCTCGCCGCCTTACTTTTTCACCCAGGTATCAACCCACTGATTGACGGTTTTATAGCAGAGCTGGCTGTTTTGCGGCTTCAGCACCCAGTGACCTTCGTCGGGGAAGTACAGCATCTTGGAAGGCACACCCAACCGCTGCAGCGTGGTGAAGAGCTGAAAGGCTTCAGAGACATCAGGCGGTAATCGGTCTACCTTGATGGCTCTGAAGGCCACCCAGCGTCCGTCGGGCGAGACTTGCGGCTCGCCCACACGCTGCAACATCATCATGTCCTCAAAAGTGAACGGCGCCTTGACTGCGACAGAGAAAAACAGCTTAGAAAGAAGACGGTAACGAGTATGCGAACCCCATGATATCTCCTCAGAAAAGCAGACAAGTGTAGCGGATTGGGCATGCGGGACGTCTGTGAGGAGAATCACGAGGAGGAGAGCGGGGGTGCAGGCTGGCGACAGAGTTAAGGCGTGCCATTCCTAAGAACTGCGATTAAGGCACGTTCGAGCAAGCTGCAGCTGACGCTGAGAGCTGAAAATTGATCCCGTAATGAAGCCGGTGCGTAATTACCCTCAGGGCTAAAGCCAATGGCTGTTCGGCTCTAGACGGCGTGGCTAAAGCCACGCCCTTTCAAAACGGATTTATGAGGTAGGGATTGCGAAAAGAACTGCTTTACACGCCCAGCTTCTTTACTTCTTCGTTGTAGTACTTGCGGTAGAGAATATCCCACTCCTGGGAACCTTCGAGAATGGTGCGCTTCTGGCTCTCGATTTTCTGGCGGGCGGCGGCGTCAATTTTGGCTTCCTGGCCGAGCAGTTCCTCCAGGATGCGGCGAACTTCCAGGCGAATGCTGTTGCGGTCCTCGACGAACTCCACTTCGTCCATGGCGGCCAGCGCGTCGGTGACGGTATGGGCCAATTTGTTGACTTTGTCGCGGTTCAGTCTCACAGCACCGCCTTATATTTGCGCACCAGTTCGCCTTTCACTTTCTTGAACATTTCCTGGTAATTAGCCCCGGTTTTGCGCATTTCGTCGGCGTAAGTGTCGAGAATAATGCGCACCTCGTCGTTAATGCGGTCTTCCAGGCCCAGTTCCTCCAGCAGCGCGGCGTGGACTTTCTCGGTGACGGCAGGAACCTTTTCCGTCTCGATGAAGTTCCCGGATATTAGTTTCTTGGTGAGTTCGCGAGCCAGGTAGCTCACATATTCTTTCGACAGGACCATGTGGGGAAGGCGCGCTTTAGCGCAAGTTTTGAGTTTAACATAAGGCCAGCTGGAAGCTTCTAGCTTCTGGCTGTTAGCTGGAACATGGAGTCGCGATCTGCTTCTTACGTTTCGGATTTGATGCCACATGCGAGGCTGAACCGCGGAAAGGGGAGCTAAAAGCCAGGAGCTAGTAGCTAGCAGCTAATCGGTCTAAAATAGTTGCTTGCCGATTCCACGCAAGAGCTTCGCCATGACCGACGACCTGAGCAGCCTGAAAGACGACATGACCGCGTTCATCGAAGGGCATGGCATGCGCCGACTTCCCGCCTACGTTGACTACGACCAGGTGCAGGCGGTGATGTGGAAGGATTCCGGCAACCCCGATGGCTGGAAGGATTTTGTCGAGCTGGCCAAGGCGGCAGGCGCCACTTTTCTGACCATGGACGACTGGGTGCTGGAGCGCGAGGAACTGGAAGAATTGTCGGAGCGGGTCAAGAACGCGCAATACACCAACGAGGAAGACATAGAAGAGGTGCGCTGGTTGCGCGCCTACGTTTCCAAGACCGGCTTCATCCAGCTGGGCTGGGCTTACCAGGGCACCGTGTTCCTGTACGAAGCCTCTACGCAGTGGTACGAGCGCTACCAACGCATTATCGAGCTGCTGGACGACTTTGGCGGCATCACTATCGACGAATCCGACCAGGAAGACGAGCACTGAGCCGTGCGCTGGAATCTCCGTTCCGTGAGTGGAATGGATGTACAACGGCTGGCGGCTGAAGGCAGTATCTCGCCCACCCTGGCTCGCTTGCTGCTGCTGCGCGGCGTAACCGGCGCCGAAGAGGCGCGGCGCTTTCTTTCTCCATCACTCAGCCATTTGCACTTGCCTTATGCCATGAGCGGCATGGCTGCAGCGGTAGAGCGCCTGCGCGCCGCCCTGGAGCGCAAGGAAAAAATCCTCATCTACGGCGATTATGACGTGGACGGCACCACCGCCATCGTCATCCTGGTTACCGCCATACGCCTGTGCGGCGGGGAAGCCGACTTTCACGTGCCGCACCGCATTCGCGAAGGCTACGGCATGAAGGATGACGTGATCGAACGGGCGGCGGCGGAGGGTGTGCGCCTGATCGTCAGCGTGGATACGGGCATTCGCGCTTTTGATGCGGCTCAGACCGCGCGCCGCGTGGGCGTGGACCTGATCGTCACCGACCACCATCTGCCCCATGAGGGCGGCGTGCCCGAAGCCCTGGTGGTGCTCAATCCCAACCAGCCCGGCTGCCCGTATCCCTGCAAGGATCTGTGCGGTGCGGGCGTGGCTTTCAAGCTGGCGCATGCGCTGATGGAGAAGGCGTTGCCGGATGGGCGCAAGCTGCAGCCGCTGCTGGAATCATTTCTCAAGCCGCTGGCCATTGCCACCATCGCCGACGCGGTTCCTTTGGTGGACGAGAACCGGGTCTTCGCCAGCCTGGGACTGGCAGGGCTGCGCTCGCCGGTGAACGTCGGCCTCAAGGCCTTGCTGGAGGTGGCGCAATTGGATGGCTCGCGGCCGCTCAGCAGCACCGACGTTGCCTTCCGTCTGGCTCCGCGCCTGAACGCCGCCGGGCGCATGGACGTGGCTCGCGACGTGATTGAGCTGTTCACAGCAAAGGACATGACCCGGGCGCGCGAAATCGCCGAGCGCCTGAACCAGTTGAACTCCGAGCGCCAAGCCGAGGAGGCGCGCATTTTGGAGGAAATCTGCCGGGCGCTGGACGACTCTCTTGAGCGTCGCGAGGCCTATTGCATCGTGGTGGCTGGCGAAGGCTGGCATCGCGGAGTGATCGGGATAGCCGCAACCCGAGTGGTGGAGCGCTACTGCCGCCCTGCCCTGGTCATCTCCCGCCTGGGCGATGAGGCGCACGGTTCCGGCCGCTCCATTCCCGCGTTCCATTTGCTGAATGGGCTGGAGTCCTGCCAGGAGCTCTTCACCCGTTATGGGGGCCACGCCCACGCCGTGGGCTTCGCCCTGCCCGCCGAGCGCGTGCCTCAGCTCCGCTCCGCCATGGACGCCTATGCGCGCACCCTGCTGACGCCGGCCGACTTCGAGCCCATCCTTAATTTGGACGCTGAGCTTGGGCTGGCACAGGTTACGCCCGAGTTGTTCGACGCCTTGCGCCGCCTGGAGCCGTTTGGTTTAGGGAACCCTGAGCCCAGGTTTTTAGCCCGCGATGTGCGCGTGCTATTGCCGCCGCGTGTGCTCAAGGACAAGCACATCAAGATGAAGCTGGCGGTTGAGCAGGAAGGGCGGAAGTTTGCCACCGGCATTCCCGCCATCGGCTGGGGCATGGCGGAGCGCCTTCACCAGGAGCAGGTGCTGGCGGGGGATGTGCTCGATGTGGCCTTTACCCTGGAGCACAACCATCATCCCGAGTTCGGCGGATTGGAGCTGCGCCTGTGCGATGTGGTGCGGGTGGGCAAAGCGGCGGCGAGCGTGGCCACTACAGCCGCGAAGAGCCGTGCTCATTAACGCTTCAGATCAGTGCTCAGGTCTATGGAACACCCTTACAAGTGGCAATAGCATTTAAAGAAACCTCCTTTTGACGTTTGCAGTGATCAAGTTGTGCCGCCCCTACGGGTCTCTGTGGTGTTCTGACCTGCTTACCCTGGGCTTACGCCCTGGCTTTCCTATTTCGCCCGCTCTGCGGGCTGAGGTAAGCCGTTTCCCGCGCAGATGCGGCATTGTAAATCCCAAAACTTCGGTTCAGTGCAGGCACGGGCGGTCCTGGAACAAAAAAGGATAGCGCCCGCCAATCGTGAGTCGGCTATTGACGGGCTGAATGCTGACTGCTGATTGCTGAATGCCGCCTTCTGGCCCTGCTAAACTGGCATCTAACAGGTCAAAAGCTCAGCAATCATGGCCGTTTCTATTGCCCGATTACGCTACTGGTTCATCGGCAGCGCCATTTTCCTGGCGGTCATAGTGGCTGCCTTTTACTTGTATGCGCGCTGGCAAACCGGCCAGGTGGTGCAGGTTCTGCCCAGGCCCCTGGGCGTCACCATCCAGCAGACCACCCAGGGCTTTGCGCTTTCCAAGTCCGAGGGCGGACGCACGCTGTTCACGGTGCGCGCCTCGCGTGCGGTGCAGTTCAAGGCTGGTGGACGTGCCACGCTGCACGACGTGACCATTGTGGTTTACGGCAAGCAGTCCAATCGCTTCGACCAGATCTACGGCAAGCAGTTCGAATACGACCCCAAGTCAGGCAACGTCATCGGTGTGGGCGAAGTTCACATGGACCTGCAAAGCAACGCCCAGGGCCCTTCGCGTCCGGACCAGGCGCCTCCGGAAGTGATGAAGAACCCCGTCCACGTTGATACCAGCAACCTGACGTTCAATCAGAAGACAGGGGACGCCGCCACGCCGGCACTGGTGCGCTTCACTATGCCGCAGGCGAATGGCTCGGCCGTGGGCGCCACATATAATGCAAAAGAGAATTCCCTGACGCTGAGTTCGCAATTCGATCTGACCACGACGGGCGACGACCCCATGCACATCGTGGCCGCGCATGCGGTAATGACCAAAGCCCCGCGGCAGATTGTGATGACCCAGCCGCAGGTCACGCGCAGCGATGAGCACTTGTCCGCCGACCAGGGCACCATCTTTTTGCGTGCCGACAACACCGCTTACCGCCTGCTGGCCGTGGGCAACGTGCGCGGCGATACCATCGGCGATGCTCCAACCCACCTGCAAGCGGCGCAAGGTGATTTCCAGATTGCGCCCCACAACCAGGTGCAGTCGGGCGTGCTTTCAGGCGAAGTGCATGTGCAGGCCACGGGCAAGCAGCGAGCGGAAGCACAGAGTCGGCGCGCTTACCTGCGCTTCGGGCCAAAGAATGTTCTCGACCACATCCGCGCAGTGGGGACAGTGCAGATGGTCCAGCACCGCGCGCCTTCGCCGGATGGCCAGCCGCAGCAGACCGAGGTGGATGCCGATGCGGTCGATTTCACGGTCAAGCCAGGCAGCATCCTGGATCATGCCGACACCTCCGGTAGGGCGCAGATTGTAATTCTTTCGGCCAATAACCCGCCCAAGCAGACCGGCTCGCGCCCGCCCCGCGCCCGGCCGGCGGGACCGGTTCGCACTACGGTGACGGCGCGCACATTTCACGCCACCTTCACCGACCAGAACCGCATGAAGACTCTGCACGGCGGTCCGAACGCCAAGATCGTATCCCTCACCCCCGGCCAGCCGCGGCGGGTCAGCACCAGCCGGGTGCTGGACGTGGCGTTTAGCCCGGACGGCCAAGTCAGCAACCTGGTGCAGACCGGCAACGTTCATTACAGCGAGGACCAACGCCAGGGCTGGGCGCAGAACGCGGCATACAATCCAGGCGACGGCAACCTGCTGCTCACCGGCTCCCCGCGGGTGATCGATGGCGGCACGACCACCACGGCGGACCGCATTCGCATGGTGCGCACGACGGGAGAAGCCTTTGCGGATGGAAATGTAAAGTCTACATACAGCGACCTGAAGCCTGATCCTTCGGGGGCAATGCTGGCCGGCTCCAACCCCATCCATGTCACCTCCGCGAGCATGACCGCGAACCGCAATACGGCGGTTGCCGTCTATGTGGGCGCGGCACGTTTGTGGCAGGACGGCAACATCGTGCAGGCCCCAACCATCACTTTTAACCGTAACGACCGAACGGTGCATGCCCAGGCGGATACCGATTACCGTGTGGCCACGCTCTTCGTGCAGACCGATGCCACGGGGAAGGTCACGCCGGTGAATGTGGCATCCGACCAGCTCACGTATCTGGACCAGAGCCGCCAGGCACAATTCGTAGGGCGAGTGATAGCAAGGATGACGGATGGCACGTTGAATGCCGATCAGGCCACGGTCTACCTGCTGCCGCGCCAGCAGAAGCCGGCGGCGAAGGCGGCAACAAATGAACCGAGCGCCAGCCAACTGGATCACGTTGTGGCCGACGGCCGCGTGGTACTGACTCAACCAACGCGCCACGGGCGTGGTGATCATCTGGTGTACACGGCGGCGGATGGCAAATACGTTTTGAGCGGAGGATCGCCAAGCATTTTTGATGCCGAACGCGGCACCGTGCAGGGCGATTCGTTGACTTTCTATAATCGCGATGATAGGGTGCTCGTCGAAAGCGCACCTTCTCCTCCCATCGCTCAGTCAAGAGTGACGAAGTAAATGCACACGCTCTCCACCCAGGAAGTTTGTAAGGCTTATCGCGGCCGGCGGGTTGTTAACGGCGTCAGCCTCAACATCGGACAAGGGGAAGTGGTCGGCCTGCTCGGCCCCAATGGCGCCGGCAAGACGACAACCTTCTATATGGTGGTGGGCCTTACCCCTCCCGACGAAGGCCGCGTGCTCATGGACGGGGAGGAGATCACGCGCGTGCCCATGTACCTGCGGGCCCGCCACTATGGCATCAGCTACCTGCCCCAAGAAGCCTCGGTATTCCGCAAGCTGACCGTAGAAGAGAACATCCTGGCGGTGCTGGAAGCGCAGCCCATGTCCTCGCACGAGCGGCGGGAAAAGACCGAGCGCCTGATTGATCAGTTGGGTCTGGGCGTCATCCGCAAGAACAAAGGTTATGCGCTCTCTGGGGGTGAGCGCCGGCGCGTGGAAATAGCCCGCAGCCTGTGCATTTCCCCCAGCTTTATCCTGCTGGACGAGCCTTTTTCCGGCATTGACCCCATCGCCGTGCTCGACCTGCAGAAGATCATCTTTGACCTCAAGTCCAGCGGCATTGGCATTCTGGTAACCGACCACAACGTGCGCGAAACGCTTTCCGTGACCGACCGAGCCTACATCATCAATGAAGGCCGCATCTTCCGCACCGGCACCCCCGAACAACTGGGCAGCGATCCGGAGGTACGGCGGGTGTACCTGGGCGAGAGTTTCTCTCTGGTGTAGGTGGATTTGGCGGCAGGCAAATCCAGGTCGGGATTACATCTAAGTAACCCCAGAAACTGTGAAAATTGGGAAGAGCCGAGCTGGGATTTCTTATCATATTGAAAATCAAGGGTTACGTAGGTCATGCATTTTAGTTGCCAACTTCTTGGGTGGGAGCCTCGAATGGGTGTAATCTGAATTCAGCCGGACTTGGGCCGCTATGGTGTTACTCCAGCCAAAACTGAACCTGAAGGTCGCGCAGAAGCAGATTCTGACGCCTGGCCTGGTGCAGATGGTCAGCGTGCTTGCGCTCAATAAGCTTGAGCTTAAGGACATGATCAATGCCGAGATCGTGGAGAACCCGGTCCTGGAGGAGATGGATTCCACTGTGCCCCTGCTGGACGAGGTAGCCAGCAAGGAAGAGGACCGCGAGCGGGTGGCCGCTGCCGACGAACCCATCGTGCAGGCGGAGAAGAAAGATCCTTTCGACGAAATAGATTTTGGTTCCTTTTTCCAGGACTATCTGGACCCTGGGTACCGCAGCCAGGGCGAAATGGAGTCGGTCGAGAAGCCGTCATTCGAGAACTTCCTATCGCGGCCTTCTACCCTGACCGACCATCTGATGTGGCAGTTAGGCTCTCTGCCAGTACGCCCCGAAGTGGCGGTGGCAGCCGAACTGGTTATCGGCAACCTGAATGAAGACGGATATCTGATCGCGACGGACGAGGAGTTGTTGTCAGCGGCCCGGCTGCCGGCGGCAGGTTCGGCCTCGCCCACAAGGAATGGCGCGGGTGGCGCAAGCGAGAACGGAAGTGTTCCAGAACTGGCAGCCTCGGCGGCGCACAGTGAATCGGTTTCGCATGAGATTCACGCGCAAAATGCCCAGGACTCTGCAGCTGCCACGCAGCAAGCATCCGAGGCCCATACAGGCATTGCGGTAGTTGAGCCCGCGGCACCGCCAGCGGAAAAGCGGGGTCCGGCGCTGTTTGACGCTGCGGCGCTCAAAGAAGCGATAGAACTGGTGCAGCATCTGGATCCGGTGGGTGTGGCCAGCCGCGACCTGCGCGAATGTCTCCTGGTGCAGCTGCAGCATCAGGCGGAAGATCAGAAGCAGCTCAAAAATGGGGAATCAGCAGCCGCCACGCAACTGGTTTCCGATGCCGTTGCCATCGTGGACAAGCACTTGCGCGAGCTGCAGAGTAAGCAGTACAAAGAAATCGGCCGCGCCATCAGCCGCCCGCTGGAGGCGGTGATGCAGGCGGTGGAACTCATCAAGACACTCGATCCGCGCCCGGGGCAGCGCTACAACAAAACCGAGCCGCGGCTGATCGAACCCGACGTGGCCTTCGTAAAGCAGGGGGACGAGTGGATCGTCCTGATGAACGAAGACGACGTACCGCAGCTGAGGCTGAATCCCGCCTACCGCCGCCTGCTGCAGCGCGATGCCGCCGAAAAAGACGTGCGCAATTATGTGAAGGAGCGCTATAAGTCCGCCATCCAGTTGATCAAGAACATTGAGCAGCGCAAGCAGACCATCCTGAAAGTTTGTTACGCCATTATTGGCCGCCAGCGCGACTTCCTGGAAAGGGGCATAGACCAGCTCAAGCCCATGATGATTAAGGAAGTGGCGGAGGAAATCGGGGTGCACCCCTCCACCGTCAGCCGCGCCGTCGCCAACAAGTACACGCACACCCCGCAGGGCGTTTTCGAGCTTCGTTATTTCTTCAGCGAGAGCGTGAATGGTCCGGAGGGCGGCGCTACCTCGCTGCTCATCCTGAAACGCCGGGTCAAGAAGCTGATCGAGGAAGAAGATCCCGCCAGGCCGTTGACCGACGAGCAGATCACCCGCATTCTCCAATCGCAGGGTATCCAGGTCACTCGCCGCACGGTCGCGAAATACCGGGAGGACATGCGCATCCCGAGTACCCACCAGCGCAGAGTGAAAAGCTAGGTTGCAGTAGCTGTTTCCCGGCAACTGTAGGTATTCCGATCAGGAGGGGCGGTCGATGAACGTGGAATACACCGGCAGGCAGTTCGAAATCACTCCCCGCATCCGAAAAGAAGTAGAAACGGCATTAGCCAAAATCGTAAAAATCCTCGGCGACAACTTCAAAACCAAGGTGATTCTGACGGTGGAGAAGCATCGCCACAAAGCGGAGATCACCATCAACCCGCGCAATCATTCTCTGGTCGGCCTGGCGGAAGCGGCCGACATGCTGGCCGCTATTGGCGCGGCCATGGAGCGAATCGAACAACAGGCGGTGAAATACAAGGCCCGCTGGCGGACTAAAAAGCGCCAGCCCAAAGATAAGTGGAACGGGCAGGGAGGGCAGGAGGAAATGCGCATTGCGGTGGGCGCCTCAGCTGAAACCGCGGTGCCTCTGGTTGCCCACAACTACCCGGCTGCGCCGCGCGCCAGCGAGCCCCACATTGTGCGCTCGCGCAACGGCGTGGCCATGCGCCCGCTGACCTTGGAGGAGGCGGTGAAGGAAGCCCAGTTCCGTGATCAGGATGTGTTTGTGTTCCGCGATCCGAACGGCAAAGTGATGGTGCTGCACCGTACCAAAGATGGGAAGATGGAGTTGATCGAAGCGCCCTAAAAGCGATTGTCCGTTCTCGGTTCTCAGTTCTCAGAGGGGCGCGGCTTTGGCCGCGCCCATTTTTGTTTCCTTACAACAACACCGGTTTTCTGAAAGACATCAGGCAACATCGAAGATTTGCCATTCTGAGCGTCGCGCGAATGACCGACGAGTGCAGCAAGTTACCCGCTTTTTGGCTTTCGCGGTCGCGAACATCTTTAATCTTTGGCTATCGTCAGTCGGCCAACAAAGGAAGAACGCCTGCAGACAGCGGTTGATGCTTCAACAAGCGCGGCGTCCTTCGACTGTGCAGCCTGATTCGCAAGCGAATCAGCCTGCTCCGCTCAGGATGACAAAGGTTAAGTTAAGCCTTTGTATGCAGGTGTCTCGCCCGCGCAATAACAGGTGCTCTTACTGAACGCTGGCGGCGGTGCCGCGGGCGGCCGGGGGCCGGGAACGCTCGCCAAGGCTGGCAACATAGGGTGCCAGCATCTGGCGCAGGCGCTGGCGGGCGCGGAAGAGCCGAGCTTTGACGGTGCCCACGGTAATGCGCAGGATTTCCGCCGTTTCCTGCGCCGACATGCCCTGCACATCCCGTAAAACAAACACGGCGCGCAGCCGCGGGCGCAGCCGCTGGATGGCCCGGACCAGCGCCCGGCGCAGTTCCCCATCGTTGCATAGATCTTCGGGGCTGGCGGCGGAACTGGCGATCTGCAACTCAAACACTGTTTCGTCGTCGGAGGCAGTGAATTCCAATGAGCTATGGGGAAACTTTTGCCGGTGACGAATCCGGCCCAGAGCCTCGTTCACCGCGATGCGAATCAGCCAGGTACAGAACGCTGAGCGGCCTTCGAACGACTTAATGTTGCAGAAGGCCTTGACGAAGGCTTCCTGCACGATATCTTCGGCGTCCTGGGGGTTCTCCGTGAGATGGCGAACCACGCGGAAAACCTGGCGATCGTAGCGCTTTACCAGTTCGCCAAAGGCTTCGACGTCGCCCGCGCGCGCCGCATTGACCAGCAGCAGTTCGCTGCCGCCTTCCACTGCCGGGGCCCTGACTGCTGCTGCCATGGTGTCCGTCCTGCGCCGCGGATTGGACCAGCAGATTGGCGGCGAGCTTGCAGCTCTCAACTGAAATTAAGTGTGAGCTTCAAATGAGTAGAACGGAACAAGCGTGGTTTTTCATCCGCGCCGACATAAAATTCACAAATACGAGGCTGTCAGTGGGTTCAATAGGCAACGAAACAAATGTCAAGTCAGAGTGATAGCGCCAATTGACCGGCGACATCAGGAGTGACGTCCGGGTTTCCTGCGACGACCACAGCAAGGCCTTTGCCGCCAAACGAAGCGACAGCGATGCCGGAGTCGTTTTCCAGGTGCAGGGGGCTGGTGGGAGGGGTTGGCCGGGGAATGGAACCGGGAGGCAGGTCCTGCGGCAGCATGACAAACACGGAAACTTGCTGGGCGCCACCGCCGTAGACCAGGTGAAGGGCGGGAGCCCGCAGCAACTCGCAAATGCGGGCCTTTCGCAGAGGCAGGCCGGCAACCGCCTGGGGCACCTGGGCGCCGGGAACGGTGCGTTGGACGAGCCCACTGATGTCACTGCCGGTATGCCACGTCCGGGGCTCGCGTTGCAGCACTTCGCTGCGGTGGTCGTCTACCGCATCAAGGCAAAGGAGATGCATGGGGTCGTGAGAGGTAAAGCGGGGAAGTGCGAGGGCGAAAAGCAGGACCATGGCGGCAGCGCCAGCCAATGCCGGCCATCGCCACGGCAGGAAGAAAGGCCGCCTGCTATCCAGTTTTTGCTCGATGCGCGACACCAGGGCATCGGCGGGCGGTGTGCCTCCGTTAACCGCAGTGGTAATCAGGCGGTCCAGTTCGTATTCCCGCTGCAGCTTGGCGCGACAGGCGGGGCAGGAATCGAGGTGTAACGCCAGCTCACCCTGAGTGGCGGCGTCGAGGCTTTCCGAAATCTGGGGGGCTAACAGCCCTTCGGCTTCATGGCATCGCATAGTTTTTGTTCTCTGGCGCTTGGCATCACGCCCGTGTTGGGGCGCATGGATTCGCGCAGCGCAACTCGGGCCCGGCCCAAGCGCGACATTACAGTTCCCATGGGAATGTGCAGTATTTCTGCAATTTCCCGCAGCGCCAGACCTTCCACCACCGACAACAGGAGCACACAGCGCTGCTCTTCGGGCAAATGGTCAATGCAGGCCAAGACCTCGTGCAGGAAGACCCGGTCATCGGAATTGGAAGCAGTGGCCTGCTGGTCGAGCTCGAATTCCTCCTGGGTCTGTGATTCGTGACGTACCCAGGGTTTGCGATGATGCTCGTTCCACAGATTCATAAGAATGGTGAACAGCCAGGCCCTACAGTTGGTCTGGGCCTGGAACTGGTCGAAAGCCTTCCAGGCGCGCAGCATGGTCTCCTGCACCAAGTCCTCGGCCGATTCCTGCCTTTGACACAGCCGCAGCGCCGTGCGCCATAAAGAGCGCGCGTGAGGCATGGCTTCCTGCTCAAAACGAGCACGACGGTGGCTGCCTTGAGTAATAACGCCTCCGAATCCTGGCAAACCCCAAGTCTGCCCGTTCAGACGTATACTCCTGTAACCATATAACGATACAAGACGAAATCTCATCCCGCCGGGGACAAATTTTCGTGGGCAAGAAGCCCTCTTTTCGGGTCAGACCCACCCCGCCCCAGGGCCCGGCGCCAATACCCAGGCATTGGCGGCCTGCGTACTTCGGACGAAACGCCGTGCTGGCCCGCTTTCACAACTTTTTACACGTTTTTACTAGCGGTTGACATAGCAGGGACGGCTTTACAGTATGGTTTAGCCGGTGACCGAGTTCAGGGGACAGACCGGGCAGGAGCGTGCAATGAGAAAACGCTGGCGTTGGAACGAGCGGACTCGATTGCTGTTGACGTTGGAACTGGCGGTGGTGCTGCCTGCCGCCGCTCTGGTAATCGTCAACTTCGTGCAGTTGGAGAAAATCCACCGCGACCACGCCATTGAAGCACTGATGCAGCGGGATTTTGCAGAGGCCCTGGTCATCTCCGAGAAGCGCATTAATGAAAAAGGCTACGCCATGGTGGACAAGGTGCGGCGAGACTTTCCCCAACCCCAGGAAGCCTGTTCGGATGAACTCGACGCCCTATTCAAGAAATATCCCTACGTGGCTCACGCTTTCTATTACAGCCCGCAAACCGGCGTGATCTTCCGCTCCCGGCAACCGCGAATGGACGATCCCGACTTTCGTACCGAGGTGGACGAACTGCAGCACAACATAATCTGGATGAAGCTGGAATACGAGACTGCCGCGAAGAAGTTTCGCAGCATGGAAGACGAGGGAAAACTACCGGCATATTTCGATGGAATGAAGGTTCGGCGTGAAGAAAATTACCTTTACGAGTCGGTAGTGTTTTTCATCGTGCCGCAGAAGGCCGGCCAGGAGGCCGCAATGGGCGGCTTCGTGTTCGACCCCGAATACCTGCGCGACCATTTTTTTCCCCAGGCATTGAACAGCCTGATGGCGAACAATCTCAGCGAAGACAGAACCACAAGTCACACCGGAGTGATGGTGCACCTGAAGGGCGATTATGAGCCTCTGGCCGCCTGCACGGATTGGGACGGCGGCAAGCCGGAGGTAGAGCACATCATGGAAGGCGCATTCCCCGGTCTGGTATTGGGCATGAAGATGCGCGGCACCACCCTGGCGGCCGTGGGCCAGCATTTTATCCGCATGGAGTTTATGATCCTGGGCGGCCTGTCCCTGCTGCTGGCATGCGGCATTCTGATCACGTACCGCAACGTCAACCGGGAAGTGGCGCTGGCCCGTTTGAAATCGGATTTCGTCTCCAACGTTTCCCACGAGCTGCGAACGCCGCTGTCGCTGATCCGGCTCTATGCCGAAACCCTGGAACTGGGACGCTTAACCAGCCAGGATAAGCGCGAGGAGTATTACCGAATCATCCGCAAGGAAAGCGAACGGCTCACCGCGCTTATCAACAACATTCTGGATTTCTCCCGCATCGAGGCGGGGCGCAAGGAATACGAGTTCCGCGAAACCGACATTGCGGAACTGGTGCGCAACACGCTGGAGTCCTACCGCTACCAGATCGAGCAGCACGGTTTCACATTCGAAGAGCGCATTTCCGAGGATCTGCCGCCCATGCGCGTAGACCGCGAGGCCATCGCCCGTTCTCTGCTCAATCTGGTGAACAACGCGCTGAAGTATTCGCAGCAGGAAAAATATTTGGGCGTGAATCTGTACCGCGAAAACGGCTCGGTCAAGCTGGAGGTGGTGGACCACGGCATCGGCATCTCGCGTCCCGAGCAGCACAAGATATTCGAGAAGTTCTACCGTGTTGGCGATCCGCTGGTACACAACACTAAAGGAAGCGGGCTGGGCCTGTCGCTGGTGCGGCATATTGTGGAGGCGCATGGCGGCGACGTTTCCGTGGAAAGCACGCCGGGGCGGGGAAGCAAGTTTGTAATCGCCCTTCCTGTGAACAAAGAAGTGGCGGAGGCCAAGGCAGTTGCGGTTCAGTAAGGAGGCGCCAGATGAGCACACCGCAAAGCGTAGCAGAAAAGGAACGGGCGGGAGGCCCCAAGATGACCAGAATTTTGATTGTGGAAGACGAGCCCGCGATGGTCTCAGGTCTTCGCGACAATTTCGAGTTTGAAGGCTACGAGGTGATCACCGCCGCCGACGGTCTCGAGGGCCTGGGGCGCGCGCTGAAGGATTCGCCCGATCTGGTGGTGCTCGACGTCATGATGCCGCGCATGAGCGGCCTGGACGTGTGCAAGCAACTGAAGGTGAAAAAGCCGGCCCTGCCAATCATCATGCTGACCGCGCGCGGCCAGGAAGTGGACAAGGTGGTGGGGTTGGAGTTGGGCGCGGACGACTACGTCACCAAGCCTTTTTCTATCCGTGAACTGCTGGCGCGGGTGAAGGCAGTGTTGCGCCGGGCGCAGGGAGCGGGCAAGGACCAGGAGCGCTACAGCTTCGGCGATGTAGAAGTGAATGTGCGCAGCTGCCGCGTGATTCGCGGCGGCAAGGCGGTGGAATTTTCGGCCAAGGAATTCGAACTTCTCAAGTATTTCCTGTCTCACCAGGGCGAAACCGTAACCCGCGACCGCTTACTGGAGGACGTTTGGGGTTACGAGCGCTATCCCACTACGCGCACCGTGGATGCGCACATCGTGCGCTTGCGGCAGAAGCTCGAGCCCAAGCCGGAAGAGCCGCGTTTCATTCTGACTGTGCACGGGATGGGCTACAAATTTGTGAATTGACGCTGGGCGATTAATCCACCCGGGCGCTGCAGGGCGCCGGGAGCGGGAGGCACGGGTGAACAGGCTGGCGGATATACGCGGCAGGTCAAGTCGTAAAAACCACTTCCCACATGGAGCTTGGCCGCTACGCGATAAGAACACGGCGCACGCGCAAAATGCTTCCTTCGTTTCCGACGCCCTACTGGCGCGCAACCGTGCGCTGGAGGAAAAGGTTGATGGCCTGACCCGGGAGCGGGATGTTTTGCAGCGGGCGCTCTCGGATGCCGCTCAGGTACAGCGCAAACTGACCGGTCCACGGTTTCTCCGGCGCGGCGGATTCGAAATTGCGGGCGAGAGCTTCGCCACCCAGCATGTGACCGGCGATGTGTTGACCGCGTTCGATGTGGGCGAGCACACAGTATTCGCGATCGGCGACATCTGCGGCAAAGGCCTTTATGCTGGGATGTGGTTCACGCATATTGCCGGACTGATCCGCATTCTTGCCGTTTCCTGCACGGATCCGTCGCGCATTGCAGACGCCATGCACTCCCATCTCGTTAGCCTGCGGCCGGAGCCACCACTAGTTACCCTGTTCATCGGCTGTTTGGATTCTAGTACGGGAGAGCTGGTTTACTGCAACGCAGGGCATCCTGATCCCTTGCTGCTGCGGGCGAACGGGGGGATAGAACCGCTCGCCGCGGGAGGCCCGCTGCTGGGCGCGGTGCCGGGAGCGGTTTTCAGCAACGGCCATGCCACGATTGTTCCGGGAGAAACTCTGATCGGCTATTCCGATGGGGTAGTGGAATGCCGGAGTGGCAGCGGGGAAGATTTCGAGCCCGAACGGCTGGCTGACGCGGCGCGCACGGCCGGCGGTAAATCGGCCAACGCGATTTTGTTCTCGGTGCTGGGAGCAACCCAGGATTTTGCCGCCACCCAGCCGCGCGCTGACGATGTGGCACTCCTGGTGGTGCATCGCCGGGCAAACGAGGCGGTGAGCTGACCGATGCTGGCGCAGAATGCCAATTCGGATCGGGGAACATTGGCTTGCGGCCCCACCCCGCCAGCTTTTCCTTCGACGGCGAATCAGGGCGACGGTCTCGCCAGCCTGGACCACATCACGCTGGTGCGCGAGGCGCAACGGGGGAATTCGGCCGCCTTCGAGGAACTGGTGCGCAGTTACGACCAGCCTGTGCTCCGCCTGGCCCTGCGCATTACCTCCTCAGCGTGCGATGCCCAGGACGTTTACCAGGACACTTTTCTGCGCGCTTATCAGAGCCTGGGCGGGTTCCGCTTCGAGTGCTCCTTTTACACCTGGATTCACCGCATCACTACCAACGTCTGCCTCGATTATCTGCGCAAGCGCCAGAAACAGCAGAGGCAGGTAAGCGTGGTGGTTTCGCAGGAAGGCGAAGAAACGGAACTTGTGCAATACCTGACCGACGGCCACCCTTCCGCCGACCCAGAGCGCTGTTTGCGCGGGAAGGAACTGCGGCGGCAGATCGTCTACGCGCTGCAGCAGCTTTCACCGCGCGAGCGGATGGTGTTTGAGCTAAAGCATTATCACAACCTGAAGCTACGCACCGTGGCAGACATGCTCAAGACCAGCGAAGGGACCGTAAAGAACACTCTTTTCCGCGCCACCCACAAGCTGCGCATGGCGCTGGCCGGCATGCGCTAGGTCGCGGCCCTGAGGCGAGAGCACTCCTGAGCTACAATTAGTGTCACTCTCCGTATCGGAGCTTGCGCACCACCTATTGTCTCGGGTCCTGTATTCATGAAAAAGGCGCTTTGCCTCTCGTTTCTCCTTCTAGCTGTTCGGGTTTGGGCGGCCCCGACGGGCGATCCTCTTAACGTGTTTCTGGTGACGGTGGACACGCTGCGCGCCGATCATGTCGGCTGCTACGGCTACTCCGACGTGAAGACACCCGCGATGGATAGCCTGGCCAGGGATGGCATTCGTTTCGCCAACGCTTTTACCCCCGTGCCGGTAACTAACAGCTCCCATGCCAGCATCCTGACGGGCTTATATCCAAGTTCGCACGGAGTGACGGATTTCGGGGTGGCGCTTTCGGGCACCCACGTCACCTGGGCAGCGCTGCTGCAAAAGGACGGTTACGCCACTGCCGCCTTCATTGGCGCGGTGGTGCTTGACTCGAAGACCCTGGCCCCGGGGTTCGAACAGGGATTCGATTACTACGATAATTTCCCGCCCCATACCGGAAAGGGTCACTGGGATGTAGAGGAACGACGCGGCATGGAGGTGGTGCAGCACGCAGAGAAGTGGCTGGACCGGCCCCGCTCCGAGCAGTCGCTGACCGCGTTTTCTACTGGTCCCAAGTTTATCTGGGTCCACCTGTACGATCCCCACGACCCGTATGAGCCACCGCCGCCCTACTCCGAGATCTATCGGAGCAACCCTTATGACGGGGAAATTGCCTATGCCGACCACGCCCTGGGCGATTTTCTGGCTTACCTGCGCCGCCGAGGCTGGTACGACAATTCGCTGATTGTGCTGGTCGGAGACCACGGGGAAGGTCTGGGCGAGCATAAGGAAAAAACCCACGGCATCTTTCTTTATGACGCCACTTTGCACGTTCCGCTCATTATTAAGCTGCCCCAGCAGCGCGAGGCGGGGAAGGTGGTCAGCGCCCAGGTAAGAACCATTGATATTCTTCCTACGGTGCTGGGGTTGCTGAGCATATCCACGAGTGAGCGCATGGATGGCGCCTCGCTGCAGCCCCTGCTTGCGGGCACGGCCCAGGAGGGCGAGCGCCCACTGTTCGGCGAAACTGACTATCCCCTGCACTTCGGCTGGGCGCCGCTGCGCTGTGTTCGAGCCCAGCAGGGCAAGGTGATCCAGGCCCCACGGCCGGAATATTACGAGCTAAGCTCCGATCCGCACGAGCTGCACAACCTCTATTCCTCGTCTACGCCGCCACAGCAGAAATTGCAGGCGCTCCTTTCCCGGCATCAGGCAGAAGCCAATGGCGGAAAACTGAGCACAGCCAACGCCCAGCTTCCCGATCCTAAGGACAAAATAGAAGAGGAGAACCTGCTGCATGATGCGCTGCTGGAGAGCGATCGTGGCCACGACGAACAGGCGCGTGCTCTGCTGAAGAAGGTGCTGGAGACGGATAGCACTTCGGCCTTGGCATATTCCCAACTGGGTGAACTGGAATTGAAAGCAGGAAACAAACGGCAGGCCGCCTCTAACCTGGCCCGAGCCCGGCAACTACGCCCTAATGACTCCACTAGCGCCTATTACCAAGGGCAGGCACTATTTGCACTTGGCGATTTTGCCGGTGCTAGCGAGGCTTTGGAAGCCAGCCTGCGCCTGCTGCCCGAGCAGCTGCCGGCACGAGTTCTGCTGGCCAAGACCTACCTCCGGCTGGGCAATCCCTCTAAGGCGGAGGATCAGCTGGAAGCCGCCCTGCTGGTGAACTCCAGTGATAAGGAAGCCCAACTGGAACTGGGGCGGGTGCTGCTGGTGCAAAAGAAATACGCCGAAGCCGTCGACCAACTTAAGGGCCTTACCGAGCAGCACCCCAGCGCCGAGGCTTTCGAGTTGCTGCAGCAGGCTTATGCCGAGCAGGGCAAGAAGCAACTGGCAGCCGCAGCGGCCCGGCGCGCCGCAGAGCTGAAAGGGTCGGCTGCGCCCTCCACTCGGCACCCCCGAGCCCAATAGCAGCCAACCGTAGTTCCAATCCGAGGGCGGTTCCGTATCAGAACCGATAAGGCAATGAAGCTGTGAACCGGTGGCTGTTCGGCCTCTGTTTCCGCCATCCCATTGAGAAACGGGGCCACGGCGGGGAAGAACTGCGGACACGATTCAGTGCTTTACCCACTGAAGAAATCCAGCCAAATCCGGACGTACATGTACGACTGTGTAGGACCAGGTCCTTGTCGGTCTATGACGCAGGTAATCTGGCCAAGTTCTCCTGAGCACGGGAAACTACTCCCCAAGGCAAGACCGGGGGGAAAAATTTTGTTGTCAGGAGAAAAACACAAAATGTTTAAGTTCAAGAGCATTCTGGTAATCGCGCTGGCGGTTTGCGCTTCCAGCGCCTGGGCGCAGCTGATGCCCAAGGCTGAGTTGACAGGGGGCTACACCTACACCAGCCTGGATGAAGGTGTGGGCAGCCGGCTGGGAGCGAATGGCTGGAACACCGGCGGCACGTTCTTCGTGAACCAGTGGCTGGGCCTGGAAGGCAACATCGCCGGCGCCAGCAACACGCAGAGCGCCTCTTTCACCGTGGGAACCACCACTACGACCGCCTCAGCGTCGGACAAGCACTACACCTACGTGTTTGGTCCCCGCCTGCAGTTCGGCCGTGGCCGCACCAACCCGTTCGTGCACGGTCTGTTCGGGTTTGATCATGAGAGCGTTTCTGCTTCCGCGCTGGGTGTTTCCGCCAGCGTTTCCGATACCGCCTTCGCTTCGGCTCTGGGCGGCGGTCTGGAACTCGGCATGAGCAAGCACCTGGGCGTGGTCACGGGTTTTGACTACCTCATGACCCGTCATGCTTCGGCAACGCAGAACAACGTCCGCGTCTCCGCCGGTCTCAGCTTCCGCTTTGGCTCCGGTTGGGGAGGGTCGAAGTTCTAAATAGTAAGCTCGCTGCACTACAGGCCCGGCTTCGGCCGGGCCTTTTTATTGGCTGACGATTGAAGCTTGGCGCATCGGGAGAGATTGGGGCGGGCCGAGAATTAGTCTCTTGTTCTGGAGCGAGACTGCGGGTGGATCATCAATACCCGTAAAGTTGCGTTGCCGCTTTGGAAATAGTTACCATTCAGGAACATCTTCATGCACTCCTTGGGTTTCGATCTATCGCCGCCCTCGTTGCGCGGTTCGCGCCTGGATGGGGTAGCCGCCATGCTGCGGGGTAACTTCGTTGCGTTGGGCTTGTTGTCCTTGGTCCTGTGCGCGATGTCTGGACCTGCCTTGGCAGCCCGGGCGGAAATACCTTCTGCTCAGGGAGGGCAAACAGAAAAGCAAACCGGCGAACAGTTTCTAAGTTACTTGCAATCAAAGCAGTTGGGACAAGCTATCTCGCTGGGGGAACAAGCGGTAGTGCGCTGGCCGCAGAACGCCGACTTTCACCACTGGCTGGGTGTTGCTTATTTCCAGAGCGGCAAGAATGCCGAGGCGCTGGAGCAGTTGGGGCAGGCCGCAAAGCTGCGTCCGGATGATTACGACATTCACTTCGATACTGCGCTGGTCCACCTGCAGCAACGGCAATATGCAGCGGCTGCCGAGCAACTGCAAAAATCCCTGCGCCTGAAACCGGACCAGTCGCTGGCACACTTGCTGCTGGGACGCGCCTACCAGAACAGCAACCGCTCGCTGCAGGCCATTGAGGAGTTCAAGACCGCGTTGCGGCTTAAGCCCAATATCGAACTTGGCCACTACCACCTGGGCTACGCTTATGCCAGCATGGGCCGCGACCAGGAAGCCATCGCTGAATATAAGAAGGAAGTGGCGCGTGGCGACGGAGATGCCGAGGTCTATTACCAGCTCGGGCACGTGCAGCTGCAGTCCGGGCAAGCGCAAGCTGCCGTTGAGAACCTGCAAAAGGCCACCACGCAGGACAGCACGCGTGCCGATGCGTTTTATGACCTGGGCAAGGCGCTGCTGGCGCTGAAACAAACACCTGCGGCCATCGCAGCTCTGCGGCGTTCCATTGCGCTTAATTCCAACGATCCCAGTACTCACTACCAACTTTCCCGAGCGCTGCGTCTGACCGGCGACACAGCCGCCGCCAACTCTGAACTGCAACTCTTCGAGCAACTGCGGAGGCAGCAGCCGCAGACCGGAGGCATGGCCTCCGGCGTGCGCTGATGCGGCTGCTATCCAGGCTGGTGCTGGCGGTGCTTATAGTTGCGGTTGCGTTCTTGTGTTTCAAAACAAATGCCGCGGGCGAGGGCGCCAGCGCCACACAGCACAGCCGTCGAAAGGCCGGCGCTGTCTCTGCCAGCCAGATCGCCGGCGCCGCAGCGGCTTCGCCGGGGGTGACATTCGAAGATGTGACTCGCGCCGCCGGCATAAATTTCCACCTCACGTGCGGCGGGCCGCAAAAGCTCTACATCATGGAGTCCATGTGCGGCGGCGTGGCGGTTTTTGATTACGACAACGATGGCTGGATGGACATCCTGCTGGTGGACGGCTCGAGCCTGGCCGACATGCAGGCCGGACGCTGCCATCGGGTCGCGCTCTATCGCAACAACCACAACCGTACCTTTACGGACGTCAGCGCCAAAGCCGGCCTGAATCATTGTGGCTGGGGATTTGGCGTGGCCCTAGGGGACTATGACAATGACGGCTACGAGGATGTTTACATCACGTACCTCGACGGGGGCGTGCTTTACCACAACAACGGCAACGGCACTTTTAGCGATGTTACCGCTAAGGCGGGCGTAGGTAACGGCGGGCGTTGGGGTACGAGCGCCGCCTTCGGCGACTACGACAACGACGGGCGCCTCGACCTGTATGTCACCAACTATGTGGACCTTGACCTGAACCATCTGCCGGGGTTTGGCAGCGGCCCCTTCTGCCAGTATCGCGGCATACCCGTTTCCTGCGGTCCGCGAGGCCTGAAAGGCTCGCGCGACCGCCTTTATCACAATAACGGGGACAGCACCTTCACCGACGTGAGCGATAAGCTGGGCATTGACCCCGAAGCCGACTACGGCCTGGGCGTTGTTTGGCTGGACTACGACAAGGACGGCTGCCTCGACCTTTACGTTTCCAACGATTCCAGCCCCAGCCGCCTTTACCACAACAATTGCAAAGGAGGGTTTAGGGAGGTAGGCATGGAGGCTGGGGTGGCCTTCAGCGCTGACGGCCTGCCCCAGGCCGGTATGGGGGTGGACAGCGCCGATTATGACAATGACGGCTGGCCTGACCTGGTGAAAACCAACTTTTCCGACGATACCAACAATCTCTACCACAACGACCACAACGGCGAATTCACCGATGTCGCCGGGCCAGCGGGGTTCGGTCCGGTAAGCGTGCCGTTTCTCGCATTCGGGGTGAAATTCCTCGATTTCGACAATGACGGCTGGGACGACGTTTTCATTGCTAATGGCCACGTGAATCCCCAGGTTGACCAGCACTCGTTTGGGGTCACTTACGGGGAGCGTCCGCTGTTATTTCACAATCTTCAGGGTGGTAAGTTCGAGGAAATCGGGATCTCCGCTGGGT
>DATFDP010000033.1:0-71971 GCA_035252015.1 Terriglobales bacterium | reverse complement strand
TGTTCGTCTTCTATGGCCTGGCTATCTTCCTGGTCTCCCGCGCATACGGCTGATCTGCTTTATCTGGCGCCGGCGCCAGATAAAGCAGATCAGCCGTATGCGCGGGAGACCAGGAAGATAGCCAGGCCATAGAAGACGAACATGAAGGTCAGGTAGAGCTTGGCACGGGCGCCGGAGGCGGCAAATTCCTTCCAGGCAAAAATTCCCCAGAGAGCGGCAACCATAGGAGCGGACTGGCCGATGGCGTAAGAAATGGCCACTCCGGTAAGGTTGGCGGCCGACATGTTGAAGACGGTGCCTATGCCCCAGATAAATCCGCCCAGCAAGCCGAACAAATGCCCCGAGGCAGACGCGTTGAAAAAGCCGGTGAAGCCCACAGGTTTGCCAACCAGCGGGCGCTTCATAAAGTAAATGTTCCAGATAAAGCAGGAGAGCAAAGCCCCGAGTGTCAGAAACACGCACACGCTATAGGGGCCGAGGGTGTTGCCGCGGGTCATGGAGTGGGTCACGAAGGGAGCCCACAGACCCATCAGAATGCCGGAGATGATGCTGACCACGATGCTCTTTCTGGAAACGGAACGACCGGCAGCAGCCAAGCTGCTGTAGGCCTTGCCGTCAAGAATTACCGCCAGCAAGGCGCAGGCCACGCCAGCGGCCAGGAAGGCGGCGCTTCCCTTGGGCTGCAGCACGTAACTCAACACGACTCCGACGACCAGGGCGATGCCTATGGAAACCGGGAACGCCACCGCCAGTCCGGCCATGTCAATGGCGGCGACCAGTAGAAGATTTGCCAAATTGAAAACCACGCCGGCTAGCAGCGCATAGCCGATGTTGCCGGGGTCGGCAGCGTGAACGTTGTTGAGAAAGCTGACAGAGTTGTGACCGCTGCTGCCCAGGGTGAAGGCGAGGATCAGAGAGATAACGAAAATGCCAATGGCGTAGTCCCAGTAAAACAGCTCAAAACGGTAGTTCTTCACTCCCTTGTAGGTGTTGGCCCAGGAGCCCCAGCAAACCGCGCTGGTAATCATCATCAGAAGCGCAATGCTCAGAGTGTGGGGTGTGTACATCTCTTCTCCTTAAGCGCGTCCCATGAGATTGCGCGCGCCAGGAATGCGAAGCGCGCGAACCGCAAGCTTCGAAGCCTGACAGAGTCCGTCTTCGAAAAAGGGGTGGCGAGGTAGGCTAGCGTTCAGGCGGAAAGGCTGTCAAGCCAAAGCACGGACCCACTACCCACGAGAGCGTAACAGATTGGCGACGGCTGACGTACAATGCAGATGCCATGGCAGATAGAAACACTTCGACTTATGCGGCAGCAGACGCAGCGCTGGCCACGCTGGCGGGCCGTCCGCTGCTCTCCAACCGAGGCATGCCGCTGAACCCGGAGTGGGTGAAACAAATACGGGTGAATACCAGCGCGGTGGAGCGGCGGGCACAGACGCACGTAACGCGGCGCACGGTGAAAAAGGAGTGGCAGGCGGCATGGCTGCTGCGGGCCATCACCTGCATGGACCTGACCACGCTTTCCGGCGATGACACCGAAGAGCGCGTGCGGCGGCTATGTGCTAAGGCAAAACAGCCGATCCAGCCCGAACTGGCTAAGCGACTGGAAGTCGAGGAACTCGACATCAAGGTTGCGGCGGTGTGCGTCTACCACCGCTTCGCGGAAACGGCGCTGCGAGCACTGGAAGGCAGCGGCGTGAGAGTGGCAGTGGTTTCCACCGGCTTCCCCGCGGGACTCTCGCCTGTGGAAGAGCGGGTTGCGGAAGTGCGGCGGTCGGCGGAAGCGGGCGTTCAGGAAATTGATACGGTCATCACGCGGGCGCATGTGTTCGACGGCCGGTGGCAGGCGCTGTACGACGAAATTGCCGAGTTCAAGCGGGCTTGCGGCAACGCACACATGAAGGTGATCCTGGGCACGGGCGACCTGCTCACGCTGCGCAATGTGGCGCGGGCCAGCATGGTGGCGATGATGGCGGGAGCTGACTTCATCAAGACCTCCACCGGCAAGGAGCCGACCAATGCGACGCTGCCTGTAGGATTCGTTATGACGCGGGCGATTCGCGAGTACGCGCAGGAGACCGGGATGGCGGTGGGCTTCAAGCCCGCGGGCGGGATCCGCACTGCCAAACAGGCCACAGAATGGCTGGCGCTGATGAAAGAGGAACTGGGAACACCGTGGATGCGGGCGGAGCTTTTCCGTTTTGGAGCCAGCGGGCTGCTGAACGACATTGAGCGGCAACTGGAGCACTATGCAACCGGCCGCTACTCCGCCGAGTACCGGCATCCGATCGCATAGCGGAACAGTGAGCCAAGACGAATGAGCATTGCAGAAAAATTCCTGACCATGGAATACGGGCTGGCGCCGGAAGATCCGAAAGAGGCGCTGACGTGGCTGGAGGGCCACGAGCGTCGCTTCGGGCATTTTATTGGCGGAGAGTGGCGGCAGCCGGTGGGAGGCCAGTTCTTCGACACAACCGATCCGGCATCCGGCGAAAATCTGGCCAGCGTGGCGCAGGGTTCGGCCGCTGATGTTGATTCTGCGGTGCAGGCGGCAAGGAACGCACTGCCGAATTGGCAGAAGCTGAAGCCGAATCAGCGTGCCCGGTTTCTCTATGCCTTGGCGCGCGCGGTACAGCGGCACTCGCGGCGCCTTGCCGTTCTGGAAACAATGGACAATGGCAAGCCCATCCGGGAGAGCCGCGATATTGATGTACCACTAGTCGCCCGCCATTTCAATCATCACGCGGGCTGGGCGCAGCTTCTGGAGAAAGAATTTCCGGGCTACAACGCCTGTGGCGTAGTGGGGCAGATCATTCCCTGGAATTTTCCCCTGCTCATGCTGGCGTGGAAGATTGCGCCGGCGCTGGCAACGGGAAACACCGTGGTGCTGAAGCCGGCGGAGTTTACGCCGCTGACCGCGCTGGCCTTCGCGGAAATCTGCCAGGAGATCGGCTTGCCCGCGGGGGTGGTCAACATTGTGACCGGCGACGGCTCGACGGGCGAAGCGCTGGTGAAGCATGCCGAGGTGGACAAAATTGCGTTCACCGGCTCCACCGAGGTGGGGCGGGCCATCCGCCGAGCCACTGCCGATACTCACAAACGGCTGTCGCTGGAGTTGGGCGGCAAGTCACCGTTCGTGGTTTTTGAAGACGCCGACCTGGACAGCGCGGTGGAAGGCCTGGTAGACGCCATCTGGTTCAACCAGGGCGAGGTCTGCTGCGCAGGTTCGCGGCTGCTGATGCAAGAGAGCATTGCCGAGGTTCTTATCGGCAAGATTCGGGACCGTATGAGCACTTTGCGCATCGGCCCGCCGCTGGATAAGGGGATTGATATCGGGGCCATCGTCGCGCCGGTGCAACTGGAGCGCATTCGCCGCCTGGTGGAACAGGGAGTGGCGGAAGGCGCCACGTGCTGGCAGCCGCAAACTGAGGTGCCGTCACGTGGGCTCTACTTTCCGCCTACCTTGCTGAGCAACGTGCACCCGACTTCCACGGTGGCGCAGCAGGAAATTTTTGGTCCCGTGCTGGCAGCCATGACTTTCCGCACACCAGCGGAGGCAGTAGAGCTAGCTAACAACACCGTCTACGGGCTGGCGGCCTGCGTCTGGAGTGAAAGCATCAACGTGGCTCTGCACGTGGCAGCGCAACTGAAGGCGGGCGTGGTGTGGGTGAACTGCACCAACTTTTTTGATGCCTCCTGCGGATTTGGCGGGTATCGCGAAAGCGGTTACGGGCGCGAGGGTGGCCGGGAGGGACTGCGGGAATACCTGGAGCCTGCCTGGTTTAAGAATGCCCCTCAGCTGAAGGCGACGGAGGCACCCAGTGGTTCGGCAACGCGCGAGACGGCAGCCCAGGCCATGATTGACCGCACGGTAAAGCTGTACATCGGCGGCAAGCAGACGCGCCCAGATTCGGGTTACAGCATGGAAGTGCGCAACCCGACGGGCGATTTGCTGGGCGAAGCGCCGCTGGGAAACCGAAAAGACATACGCAACGCGGTGGAGGCAGCCCGCAAGGCCGCGAATTGGTCAAAAGCGACCGCGCACACACGGGCGCAGGTTTTGTACTACGTCGCGGAAAATCTCTCGCTGCGGCAGGAGGAGATCGCGCGCCGGCTGGGCGCGGCCGTGGGGCAGAAGCAGGCCAAAAAGGAAGTCGCAGCCGGCATCGAGCGAATTTTTTCTTATGCCGCCTGGGCGGATAAATTCGAAGGAGCGGTACACAATCCTCCATTCCGCATGATTGCCATGGCCATGAATGAGCCGGTGGGAACAGTAGGGATCGTCGCGCCCGACGAAGCGCCGCTTCTGGGGCTGCTCTCGCTGGTGCTGCCGGCCATAGCAGCGGGCAACACGGTGGTGGCGGTTCCATCGGAGGCGTATCCACTGATCATTGGAGATCTCTACCAGCTCTTCGACACCAGCGATCTGCCTAGCGGAGCTGTGAATTTTGTGAGCGGACGCAGGGCTGACCTGCTGAAGACGCTGGCGGAACATGACGATGTGGATGCCATCTGGAGCTTTGCGGGCGGTGAGTGTGCGGCATCGTCCAAAGCGCTCTCGATTGGAAACTTGAAACAAGTGTTTACAAATGATGGCCGAACCATTGATTGGTTCAATGCCCAGCAAGGCGAAGGACGGTGGTTCCTGGAACACGCCACACAAGTGAAAAACATCTGGGTGCCGTACGGGGAATGAAGGCAACTCCGGCAAACACTTCCAGCCGGCTAAAGCCCCAATGCGTTTTCGTGGCTCATAACCCCGGACTAAAGTCCGGGGCTTCCATAGAGATATCCGTGGCCTAGATGATCCACTATTCTGATCCCTTGTACGGAGCGGCTTACGCTAAAGGCTACATTCGTGCATTGCTTCGCGGCTGGTGTGTCTATTGTTCAAGCCAAGAACCTATCCGTCGCCACGTGATTTAATTTCTTACCGCACTTTGGTCCAATTCGGCTCCCCTAAGTCTCAGTTCGAGTATGAGCAGTCGAACCTGGGTGCCGGGTTAGGAGGAAAAGCCTTAGTTGACAGCAGAAGGTCAGCCTGAATAGACTCGGCGTTCCTCACACTGCCTTATATGGCGAAGCGCCCTCGAATCGCAGTAGTAGGAAGCGCCAATATTGATCTCACCACCTTCACCGATCAGTTCCCAAAACCTGGAGAAACAATTTTCGGACAGAAATTCGATCTTGGTTTCGGGGGCAAAGGCGCCAATCAGGCGGTGGCGGCACGCCTCTGCGGCGGAGAGGTAATCATGGTGGCGCGGGTAGGCAGCGACCTGTTCGGCCCGGCGACTATTGAAAATTTCAAAAAGCAGGGGATCAACGTCACCCACGTGAAGCAGGTGGAAGGGATGTCCAGTGGGGTGGCACCGATTTTCGTGGAGCCGAACGGGCAGAACCGGATTTTCGTGGTGAAGGGAGCAAACGACGCGCTGAAACCGGCGGATGTGGACGCGGCAGCGGAGGCGCTGCGCAGCGCCGACTGCATCGTCCTACAGTTCGAAATTCCGTTGCCCACGGTTTATTACACCATCTCCTTCGCGCACAAGCACGGCATCCGCTGCATCCTGAACCCGGCGCCCGGCCAGACGGTGAAGATGGCAGCGCTGTCCGGGCTCGACTACTTTGTTCCCAACGAGACCGAGGCCGCAACCATAACCGGGATGCCGGTAGGAAACCTCACCGAAGCGGAAAAATGTGCCGACAACCTGCTCGCTGCCGGAATTCGCCGGGTGATCATCACGCTGGGGGCGAATGGGTGCCTGTTGGCCGGGAAGGACGGGCGCGAACATCTGCCCGCATTTCCTGTATGCAGTATTGACAGCACAGGGGCAGGTGACGCATTTATCGGAAGTTTCGCAGTATTCCTGGGGGAGGGATTAGCGGAACGGGAGGCCCTGCGCCGGGCCAACCTTTATGCCGGGCTCTCCACCACGGCAGTGGGCACACAGAAGTCTTTTTATGATCGTGCGCGCTTTGATGCAGCCTGGGCGGCCCAAGCCCCACAATAGTTACGCTTCCACCCCGCCCTAAGGATCTGTGAGACCGGTTGAATCCTTCAAGAGTAGGCGGTCCGCAAGGCATGGCCTGCGCCTATCCACGGAAGTGGCGGAGTAAAAAGCGATTTTTTGCTTGACAAGGGGCGCGGCACGAGGAAAATTGCGCAACTGCGATTCTTAAGACGATTCAAACACGGGCTCCGGAGGGCAGCGTCAGCCGCAGCAGGCGCCTGCTCCATGTTTAGTGGGGTATAAATCAACGAATTGAAATGGCGATTCGGCACGAGGCGGCCGAGCGGGGGAAATTATGCTGGCTAACCGTACCTTGTGGAGAGCATTGCTATGCACATTTGTGCTGGCCGCCTGTCCGTTTCTAAACGGGCAGGCGACGAGCAGTTTCTTCGGCACGGTCGCGGACACGACCGGATCGGTAATCGCGGGCGCCAAGGTCACGGTAACCGCGCTGGGGACCGGCCTGTCCCGGGATGCCACCACCGACCAAACCGGGCACTATCTGATCCCGCTGCTGCCGGTGGGGTCCTACTCGGTCAAGGTCTCCATGGCGAACTTCCAAACGGTGACTCAGACTAATCTGCGTCTGCAGGTGGACGAACACCGCGAACTGGATTTCACCTTGCCGCCGGCATCGGTTACCCAGACGGTAGAAGTAAGCGCCACGCCAGTAGCGGTTCAAACATCGGACCCGACTCTGGGCCAGGTGATCACTTCGCAACAGGTGGCGCAACTGCCGCTGAACGGCCGCGACTTTGTGCAATTGGCCACACTGACGCCCGGTACGACACAGGAAACCAACCCGCAGAGTTTCTTCAACGGCGGCCCCAGCAGCGAAGTTTCGGCCCGCGGAACCTATTCGCTCTCGGTAGGCGGCTCGCGCGCCTCAGCCACCGATTGGCTGCTTGACGGCAACGACAACAATGAGTTGACCGCCGGTGGCATCGCCATTCTGCCCTCCATTGACGCCATCCAGGAATTCAAGGTTCTGACCTTCAACTATTCCGCGGAATATGGCACGCGCGCGGGTCCAACGGTGCTGGTAACCACCAAGTCGGGCACTAACAACTTCCACGGCTCGGTGTTCGAGTTCTTCCGCAATACCAAGCTGGACGCGCGCAGCTTTTTTGCCGCCAGCCGGGAGCAATTCAATCTCAACCAGTTCGGCGGAGCTCTGGGTGGGCCCATTCGAAAGGACAAGACTTTCTTTTTCGCCGACTACCAGGGTAAGAGGCAGCGGCACGGCATTCCCTTCATAGGCACGATTCCGACGCCGAACATGAAGAATGGAGATTTCACGAACGATCCCTTCATCACCGGCCTTCTCACTAATCCTTACGCCACGGGAGGCGACCCTAAAAATTTCCAGTGTGTACCTGGCACAACGACGCCCGAGCCGATCAACTCTCACGGCGGCCAGGCAGTAGGCACAGCGTGCAACATAATTCCGTCAGCCCTGTTTGATCCGGTTGGCAAGCGATTGATCGACTTGTATCCGGACGCGAGCAACACATTCAACGCGCTGGGGACGAACTACGCGAATGTTCCGGTGCGCCGGTTGGACGAAAACGAATTTGATGTTCGCGTGGACCACAACTTTTCTCCGAAAGACTCTGTTTTTGCGCGCTTCAGCTATGACCAGGCAACATCGTTCATTCCCGGAGGTACACCGGGGTTTGCGGCAGCCAGCGCCTTCGCCAGCACGCAGAACATCACTAATCACGGGCGTAACGTGGCAGTGTCGGAGACGCACGTGTTTTCCGACCGCACGGTCAACCAGTTCAATGCCGGCTTCAACCGGATTTTTAACCACATCCTTTCCTTCGGCGACAAGAGCTGCGAAGCCGCCAAGCTCGGCCTCCAAGGCGCTGACCTGGACAGCAGCTGTCCAGGCGCGCCGCAGGGATTGTCACAGTCGGGGACCGACTGCATGAGCTGTGGGTTGTCGGCGATGCTTGTGGGACCCTATTGGGGTCTGGGTGATCGCGGGTTTGCTCCATTTCAAGGCGGAACCAACGTCTTCTCCATTTCAGATTCCTTCGACATGATTCGCGGCAAACACGACATCAAGGTGGGCGGCCAGATCCGAGCCCAACAGATGAATGTGGAGACCAACGCGTTCCAGGATGGCTTTGTTCTTGATTTCGGAAGCGCCACCGGCGATGCCGCCGCAGACATGCTGCTGGGGCAAGTGTTGGGAACCATACACGACCAGACTTTCCTGGGAGCCACTACCGGCCGCCGCTGGAAGATGTTCCGGCCCTTCGTGCAGGATGACTGGCGGGCGACCAAGGACCTGACCGTCAACATCGGCTTGGCCTGGGCTTTGGTTACTCCTATTACGGAAGCCCACAACCGCCAAGCCAATTTCGACTTCCCGACAGGCAGGCTGCTGGTCACCGGTCCGCTTTCGAACGTGGCTGGTTGCACCATCTGCGTGCCCAGCGATGGCAGTGTGGGTCTGCAGTTTGACAAAACCGCTTTCGAGCCCAGGATTGGCCTGGCCTGGAAGCCTATGGGCAGCCAGAACACGGCAATCCGTGCCGGCTATGCCATTTTTCACGATTCGTCCTGGAACCAGGGAGCTCAGGGCTTGTGGGAGAACCCGCCCTACTTGGCCGAAGCGGACAACTTCTTCGGGCTTTGCCCTTTCGGAAACACTACTCTCAATTGCGGTTTCAGTCGCAGTTTCCTCCCTGTAATCACTTCCCCTCCAAATCCGGCCGCCTTTCCCGGCACGATACAGACGCAAAATCTGAACTTCAAGCAGGGAATGATTCAGCAGTTCAACGCCAACTTTGAACGCCAATTGCCAGGAAACGCGGTGCTGACGGTTGGTTATGCAGGTTCCCGCAGCAGTCACATTCTGGTGGACGGGCTGAATCTGAACATAACGTCTCCGACCGCTTGTGGCGCGGTGCCCGGTTACACCCTGGGCTGTGGGCTAAGCACGACTACCGTCCCATATCCGAACTTCTTTCTGATCAACAACAGCAATGACGTGGGCCGGGCGCACTATAATTCGCTGCAGGTCAAACTGGAAACTAAGAGCGCGCGTCATGGCCTGTACGCGCTGCTCGGCTATACCTACTCCCGCACCTATGATTCGGGACTTCCTGATGGGGTAGGGACTTCGCCCGGCGGAGTCTATTGGCCGCTGCCCGGAACTCAAAAACTTGATTGGGGCCTCTCCTCTCTCAACCTTAACCACCAGTTCACGGCTAGTTTTCTTTACAACTTACCTTTCGGCAAAGGCAAGCATTTCGGAGCCAATTGGAATGGAGCGGCCAATGCCGTTCTCGGCAACTGGGAAGTGGATGTGATTGAAAAGGCTACCTCCGGATTCCCACTTTATGTGGTGGACACTGGGAACGCATCAGGAGTGAATTTCCAGTGGAACGGCAGCACTCTCGGTGACCGACCGAACATGGTGGGAGATCCGAATCAGCCGGGTGGCTCAGGTGCGAATTGCCCGACACAAGTACATACTATTACCGCCTGGTTTAACCCCTGTGCTTTCGCGTCGGCACCGAGAGGTGAATTGGGGAGCGCGCCCCGCACGCCGGTCTACGGGCCTCGCTTTGTCAACACTGACCTATCCGTTATCAAACATTTCCTTCTGCGCGAGCAGATGGGGTTAGACTTCCGTGCAGAGTTCTTCAACGTGCTCAATCACCCGCAGTTCTTCCTGGGTGGGGGGGCCAGCGCCGGCGGCATGCAAGATATAGCTGAGCCCTCCAGCTTTGGCGTTATCAACCAGACGGTGAACAATCCGCGGGTGATTCAGTTTGCCCTGAAGCTGCAGTTCTAGGCTGGGGCGGGAGAACTCTTGCGGCGGAGGATGGGGAAAAATGTTGAGGCGAGGCTGTGCCGGCTCTGGCTGTTGGCTTCGCTGGCATTCAGCCTGGCGATTCCTGGCGCTGCCCAGAAAATCAAGGTCATCGTAGACCAGGATGCGCGCGGGCCGGGCACCAGCGACCAGCAGGCCATCCTGGTTTTCCTGCAATCTGACAAGTTTGACGTGCTGGGCGTCACCACGGTCAGCGGCGACCAGTGGGTGAAGGAAGAGACCCAGCACGCTCTGCGCGCGGTGGAAATCGCCGGGCGCAACGATGTGCCCGTCATCCAGGGCGCCGAATTCCCCCTGCTCAATTCCAAGGAGGAGACGGAGCGATGGGAAGCCCTGTATGGCAAGTTCGCCTATAAGGGCTGCTGGACGGACTACTTCCCTGCCCGCCGGTCCACCATTTACGAAGAGCACTACCACCCGCCCGACGTGGTGCCGCCCTTGCCCGAAGGCTCACCACACACCAAGCCGCTGCCGGAAACCGCTGCCGAATTCATAGTCACGATGGTGCACAAGTATCCCGGCGAGGTGGTGCTGTGGGCGGGCGGCCCGCTCACCAACTATGCGTTGGCGCTGAAGCTTGATCCCTCGGTGGCGACCCTGGCCAAGGAATTCGTAATGATGGGCAGCGGCTTATATGCGGATAAGGGCGCGATCGACACCGGGGCGATTGACGCGCGGCGGGAATTCAACTGGTGGTTTGATCCGGAGGCGGCGCGCATTGTATTGCGCGCACCCTGGAAGAAGGTCACCATTACGCCCATTGATATTTCGGTGAAGACGCGGTTCACCACAGAGATGCAGGCGGAGATCGCGAGAGCCAACACTCCGGTCACCCGCTACCTGGACAAGTATTCCCTGCCTGGTTACATGTGGGACGAGATAGCCGCGGCGGCATTGATAGATCCTTCCATCATTTCCGTGCAGAAGCAGATGTACATGGATATAGACACGGACCACGGAGCGGACTACGGAAAGACCTTGTTCTGGGATGCCAAGGCGCAGGTGCCACCCTATGAGCGCCTGGCCAACGTGCAGTTCGACCTGGATACACAAAAATTCTACAAGCTGTATGTCGAATTGATGACTCGGCCGGAGCGCCACTAAGCCCGCCAGCGTGCCGGGATTGAGCTCAGCATGAGAAAACGAGGGCTATGGCCGGCAATTCTGTTTCTACTCCTGGCGAATGCGCTGGCATGGAGCCAAAGCCGGCGCAAAATAATTATTGACGAGGACTGCTCCGGGCCTGGGGGCAGCAACCTACAAGCCCCGCTGGTGCTAATCCAATCGCCGCAGGCCGAGGTGCTGGGCATAACGGTGGTGAGCGGCGACCAGTGGCGCGACGAAGAGGTCGCCCACATTCTGCGCCTGCTGGAGATCATTGGCCGAACCGAAATCCCGGTGGTGCCGGGAGCAGTGTTTCCGCTGCTTCGCCGGCGTAGCGAAGCCCAGTTGTGGCAGCAACGCTATGGCAAGGTGGCCTACGCCGGCGCGTGGGATGAGCGCTGGTGGCACGAGCCGTTTCTGATTCCGAAGCTCCCGGAAGGAGAGCCGACAAACAAGCCTTTCGGCGAGGATGCGGCGCATTTTCTTGTGCGCACGGTGCGGCGTTATCCGCACCAGGTAACCATCTACGCCGGCGGTCCCATGACCGACCTGGCGCTGGCCATCACCCTCGACCCCCGGTTTCCCGAACTGGCGGAAGAACTCGTGTTCATGGGAGGGAGCCTGAATCCGCAGACTACCGATCCTGAATTTGCCGATAACCCGCGCCACGAATTCAATTTCTGGTTCGATCCGGAGGCGGCAGAAATTGTTTTGCGGGCGCCCTGGAAGAAGATAGTCGCTACACCAACCGACATTTCCATCAAGACCCGGCTCGCGCCGGCCATGATGCAGCAGATTAATGCGAGCGGAACGCCCCTGGCAAACTACCTGGCGCGCTATTACCAGCAGGGCCTGGGCGCCGACTACATGTGGGACGAACTGACGGCGGCGGCGTGGGTCGATCCGAGCCTCATTACCAAACAGGAGACGCGCTACATGGGGGTTGAGCTCGACGAAGGGGCGGGATATGGGAATACGGTGACGTGGACCGACCGAGATAAGCCACAGGCACCAAGGCAAAAGGTAGAGGTGCAGACGGATTTGGATACGGCCAGGTTCTATCGGATGTTCATTGGGTTGATGAGTAGGAAACCTCCGAGGTGAACATGGACCGAAAAGGAGGTCCTTCGCTGCGCGCTCAGGATGACATTAAATAGGAATAATGTCCTTAAACAGCTGGCAGTCGGGAGAATGAGCGGTGCTGCGCGCGAGATGCGCCTCGACAAGCTCAGGGCGGGCTTTCGGCGCTAAAGGGCCTCAGCCTGACACCTTTCTGCTCTTCCGCAACCGGGGCCAATGTTGGCTGCATACGCTTAGAGCAGGATTAATGCGGTTGCGAGGCAGGGGGTTGGCCGCGCAAGGTGTAGACAAACTGCTGCATGTGGCTGCGGTCGCGCTCGGCCTGCTGCGCTTTTTCCTTGAGCAGTTGATCGTAGAGCCGCATCTCGGCGTGAGCTTTCGCCTGGTCGCCGGTTCGCATGCAGGCCTGCGCCAGGCGGTAATGGGCATCGGGCAGGCGTGGATCAGCCGCAATCGCTTTCTGATATGAGGCAATCGCCTCCGGGTACTGCTTCTGTTCGCTCTGCAGGATGCCGAGCTGCAGATATGCCGCGGCAAAACTGGGAACGAGTTGGGCCGCCTTCTGGAGCAGCGCGCTCGCTTGGGCTTGCTTGCCGGCGTCGCTGTGGCTTTGCGACTGCCTCCACAGGCTTACGGCGTAATAGTAGTTGGCCTGCGCATTCTCAGGATGCAACCGGGCGAAGCGTGCCAGCTTCTGGGCGATGTCTTCCGAAGGAGAGGACTCGAGCTCCGCTATTCTTCCGAGAAAAAGATAGGGATGGGGGTCGACCGGATCCAGGTCTGAGGCTTGGCCGAGATACTGGGCCGCTCGCTCACGGAAGCCTTGGGCGAACCAGGCAACGCCCAGGCCCAGTAACATTCGCACAGAATCGGGGAAGCGGCGATTGCCTTGACTGAAGACCTGAATGGCGGGCTCGGCCGCGCCATGAAGCATGAGTTCTGCGCCCCAATCGAAAAAATTGACTTCGCTGGGGTCAAGTTTGGCAGCGTGCTCATACTCGCGGGCAGCGTTCAGGGAGCGCCCCTGCTTTTCTTCCAGGTCGGCGAGTAAGTGATGAAGTTCCGCGCGATCGTAAACTGCCAACAGCGACTTCAGCGTAGAGCCCGCGGGCTCGTATTCGCCGGCTTTGGCGTAGGCAAGCGCCAGTTCGTAGGTGCTCTGGTAGTCGGCCGGCTTGAGTTGGGACGCTCGCTGCAGATACGGCAGCGCCTCGCCAGGCTGGCCGTGGTCGAGCAACAACGTGCCCAGACGGCGATTGGCCTCGAAATCAGCGGGCTGGCGCTCGGCGGCGGCACGCAGCGCTGGCTCATCGGCCGACGGCTTTGCATTGGCGGGAGAGGCCCCAGGGCCGGCCAGGGATACCACATCCCTGGTCAGATCATCTTTGGCCGGAGCGGTGGCGTTGGAGCCGTGAGCGGCCAGGCTGGTGGGGTCAGTTACACCTGCAATGGTGAACTGGGGCTCGTCGAAAAATTGCAGGGAGCCGGATTTGTTTTGCGAGACGGAAGCCGGGGAGAGAGTAAGATTGACGGTTTTCAGCGACCCTGCCTGGACAACGAATGGGCCCGAAGATGCGCCGGTGTGTCCGGCCAATTCCGCGCGCAGCGTGTAAGAGCCGGGGCGAAGTGCGGTGAAACGGTACTGCCCATGCGTATCGGTTTGGCCAGCCAGCTTCTGCGTGCCACCTTGCGACTCGAGTTGAAGCGTCGCGTGGATAAGCGGGTGTCCTTGAGGATCGCGGACCGATGCCTGCAGCGTGGCTGCCTGGAGCGATGCTGAAGATTGTCCTTCAACCCGAACAGCAAGGACGGCGAACTGGAGCAAGGCAACAGTCGTGAGAAGAAGGCAGAGGCAGCGGCTTTCGCTAACCGGAGGACAACGCATAAAAGCAGGGCAGGCCGGTATTTTAGTGCTTGCCACGAGCCGCCGCAAGCAAGCTGGCAGCTCGGTCTGCAGCTGCTGTTTGGGAGCGCAGGTTAAGAAATCTGCTGGCGACTGGCATTTCGGGGAGCAGCCCAGGGAGAAAAACTCGACGATGAAACCGCGATATGCGATGGTTCTTGCAACCGCAATCCTGATGCTGGTGGGCGACCTGCACGCGCAAAAGATCAAGGTCATCGTGGATCAGGACGCGCGTGGGCCCGCCACCACAGACTTGCAATCCATCCTGATATTCCTGCAATCGGACAAGTTCGACGTGCTGGGCATCACCACGGTGAGCGGCGACCAGTGGGTGAAAGAAGAAACCCAACATACCTTGCGTCTGCTGGAAATCGCCGGGCGTACCGATGTTCCGGTGGTGCAGGGAGCGGAGTTCCCCTTGCTGAACTCCAAGGAAGAGTCAGAGAGACGGGAAGCTCTTTACGGCAAGTTTCGCTACAAAGGTTGCTGGAACGATTTTCCCAAGCCGCCGTCTCCGGCAGCGGCGGCATTCTTTCCTCCTTACCACGGCCCAGACGTAGTGCCGCCGCTACCGGAAGGCAGCCCGCATACCAAGGCGCTGGATGAAACCGCCGCTCATTTTATGGTTCGCATGGTGCACCGGTATCCCGGTCAAGTGGTGCTGTGGGAGGGTGGGCCGATGACCAACATTGCACTGGCATTGCGCCTGGATCCGCAAGTGGCCAGCCAGGCCAAAGAGCTGGTGTTGATGGGGAGCGGCATGTACGCCGATACAGGGGGCATCGGCACCATTGATGGGCGCCGCGAGTTCAACTGGTGGTTTGACCCGGAGTCGGTGCGCATCGTCATGCGGGCGCCATGGAAGAAGATCACCATTACTCCTATTGATATTTCAATCAAAACCCACGTCACGCCAGAGATGCAGGCCGCCATAGCCAAAGCTGACACGCCCGTGGCGAAATATCTCACCAAGTATTCCGTTCCCAGCTACATGTGGGATGAACTTTCGGCGGCAACGCTGGCGAACCCGTCCATCATCACGGGCCAAAAGCAGCTCTATGTGGACATTGACGTTGACCACGGTCCCAGCTATGGCGAAACCCTGTTTTGGGCTCCCGGGGCCACGGTTCCGCCTTACGAAAGACTCGCGACTGTTCAGTTTGATGTAAACGCACAAAAGTTCTATGACCTCTACCTCAAGTTGATGACACAGCGTCCAAGGCAAGCCAGATAGAGGGCAGAAAGGGACAAAATGGGCGAGAGTGGTAAATCCAAGGGCATGACGCGACGGCAATTCGTGGCCACGTCGGCGGCTGGTCTGGCCGCAAGCGGGCTCATGGGACCCTGGCTGGCGGCCCAAGGCCTACCGGAACGGCGGAAACCCAGCGGTGGAATTGGTAACGGAACGTTCCGAGTCATTATTGACACCGACCCTGGGGTGGACGACGCCCTGGCGCTGTTGCTGGCCATGCGTTCGCCGGAACTGAAAATTGAGGGCATCACTCCCGTAGCCGGCAACGTGCCGCTGGCGCTGACTTTGCCCAACGCGCTGCGCATGGTGGAGATTGCCGGCCGGACCGACATTCCGGTGGCCGCCGGCGCCAAGGACCCGCTGGCGCGCCGACTCGTGACCGCGGCCTACGCTCACGGCGAGAACGGTCTCGGGGGAGCGGTTTTTCCCGAACCCAAAACCAGGCCTGTCTCCGATCCCGCCGCGGAATTCATTCGTCGCACGGTTAGCAAGTACCCCGGGGAAGTTACACTGCTCACCATTGGACCGCTCACGAATGTGGCGCTGGCGCTGCGCAGCGATCCCGACCTTGCGGGCATGGTGCGGGGCCTGGTGATGATGGGCGGTTCGCTATCGGGCGGAAATATCACGCCGGCAGCAGAATTTAATGTTTATGTGGATCCGGAAGCCGCCCGCATCGTGTTTCAGTCGGGCATCCCCATCACTATGGTGGGGCTGGACGTGACGCGCAAGACAACCCTGACTGAGGAGCACGTACGCACGCTGGAAGCGGGACAGAACCCGATCAGCCAGGCGGCAGCAAAGATCGGGCGCAGCGTTCTCCGGCACAACCGTGAGCAGGGATTCCTGGTGGGGCCAAACATGCATGATCCGCTGGCGGTGGCGAGCTTCATCAATCCTGGGTTGCTCAAATACCAGGAATATTACGTGGATGTGGAGACGCAAGGCGAACTGACTTCCGGAGCGACTCTGGGCTACAGCCCTGTGGCCGGCGACTTGCGGCGGCGGCCTGGTATGGAAGAGAAGGCCGGCATCAATTTCGCCATTCGCGGATCAGCGCCCACACTGGCCGGAGCCCGCACATCTCCGGTGGTGCGAGAGAAATACATGCCCAACACCAGAGTGGCAGTGGATGTGGATTCGGCAAAATTCTTTGAACTTCTGATTGGCCGGTTATCGGGCAAGGAGTGATTCCCCCGCACGCAAGCTTTGTGAGGTGAAAGATGAGACTTGGGTGGTGTTGGCGGTTTGTGGCAGCGACGCTTCTGTTTTCCTGCGTCATGTGCTGGGCGCAGGAGAAACGCAAGGTCATCATTGATCAAGACGCCGCCGGGCCGGGTGGAACCGACCAGCAGTCCATGCTGCTGCTCATTCAATCGCCACAAACCGAGGTACTGGGCATCACCGTGGTCACGGGCGATCAGTGGCTCAAGGCAGAACTTGCCCACACTTTGCGGATGCTCGAACTCATCGGGCGGACCGATATTCCGGTGGCAGCGGGAGCCGAATACCCACTGGTGCGGCGCAAGTCGGAAACTGAGATGTGGGAAGCGCGTTATGGGTCGGTCGCCTGGCTGGGCGCTTGGACGCCCCACTTCTATCATCCTGCCGACCAACTGGGCGATGTTCCCGAGGGGCTGCCCACCAGCAAGCCAATCGAGGAAGACGCCGCGCATTTCCTGGTGCGGATGGTGCGCAGGTATCCCAACCAGGTAACCATTTACGAGGGCGCCCCGATGACCAATCTGGCGTTGGCTATCTCCATTGACCCCGGCTTTCCGCGGCTGGCCAAGGAGTTGGTTTTCATGGGGGGCAGTTTGAACCCACAGACCGATGACCCAGAATTCATTAACACGCCGCGGCGCGAATTCAACCTGTGGTTTGACCCGGAGGCGGCGCACATCGTGCTGCGCGCGCCCTGGAAGAAGATTGTGTGTACGCCGGTGGATGTCTCAGTGAAAACACAATTTACCGCTGAACTGGTTAACCACCTGAAAGCGGCGCATTCCGCAGCGGGGCAGTACGTGGCCACCTATGCCCGGCTTCGCGGCAAATACGATTATTTGTGGGATGAGCTGGCGGCGGCGGCGTGGCTGGATCCGAGTTTGATTACCGACAAACAGACGCGCTACCTGGATGTGAACCTGGACCGGGGCGGAAATTATGGCGACACGCTGAGCTGGGGAGAGGGGAACAAGCCCACAGTTGAAGTGCGGCCGGTGGAGGTGCAGTTCGACCTGAACGCACAGAAGTTCTACGATCTATTCGTAGAATTGCTGAGCGCGTCCACGCCGAAGGCGCGGATGTCTAAGTAGCCGTCAGAAAGATCTCTATACTGTAAGACGGAGAAGCAATAGGTCGAGCGATTCGCCCTGCCTCGCAGTCGCTCGGTTCGTACTCGCTCAGGATGACAGACGGGAGGGCGGCGGATCGACGTAGCTGAAGCCGCGCCCTGATTCGCAATCACGTGACACAGCAGTGAAATTATTGCGGCAACTCTTGCAAGGCTTTTAGCGCCTGCGAATGGTCGGGTTGTTGCTTGAGGAGTTGAAGCAGGACAGCACGCGCTTTGCTGCGATTGCCTTCGAGGGTGTAGATGCGGGCTAGGTTAAGGTAGCACTGGTCGAAGGCGGGTGCCATGCTGATACATTTCTGCAGCGCGGAGATGGCCTCATCGCGGCGGTCGGTGCGCACGTAGAGCACGCCCAGATTGTTCAGAGCTTCCGGATAGTTAGGGTGGTACTGGAGTGCTTTCTGCAGATACTTGTAGGTGTGCGCGTTATCGTCGCTAGCTGCATAAACCATCGCTAAGCCGTAGTTCGCGCCCGGGCTTTCAGGATTAAGAGCCAGCGCTTGCTCAAATGCGGTTCGCGCCTGATCCCACTGCCTCTGCTGGCGATAAGCGTTGCCCAGGTTTTCCAGGCCGACCACGTAATCGGGGTTGAGACGGAGCGCCTGCTGAAAATATTGGACCGCGTCGGCCATGCGTCTTTGCTGGGCGGCGAGCAGCCCAAGATTGTTCCAAGCCCGGGGTAAGGTGTCGGGATACATCGCGGGCAACTTGACCGCGCGCTCGAAGCACTGCCGAGCCTCCTGCCGCTGTTCCTTTTTCAGATAAGCGCTACCCAGGCCGTAGAGCGCCTCAGCGCTCTCAGGATCGTCGCGAAGCGCGAGCTCAAAGGAGGCCTGGGCCTGATCGAAGTAGCCATGCTGATAAAAGACAGAACCGTAAGAAAGATAGTTGCGGCGAAAATCGAAGGTGCTGGTGACGCCCGCAAAAGGCAGCGCCTTGGCCAGGCGCTCCGTGACGTTTTTCGGAACGTGGCGAATATCCTCTTCGACCTGCTCCGGCCTGGTTGGGCCTTGGTAAAGCTTTACGATCTCGCCTTTTTGATCAATCAAGAACGTTGTTGGGAGCACCAGGTCGCGGTGGCGATCGAAAAGATAGCGGTAAAGAATATTATAGATGGCGGCGATGCCGGCAGAGCCGCGAAGCACGGGAAATGTAAGCTGGGAGTGGTGTGCGCGCGCGGGAGAGCCTCCGGATTGATCAGCATCACAATTGATAGTCAGCAGTTGCAGACCCTGAAGCCCCCAGCGCGCGTGTACCTGATTGAAACGCTCCAGGTCGTCAGTACAGCCGGTCGTCTGTGTGCTCCACAAATGCAACAGTAGGGGCTTACCACGTAGGGCGGCCAAGCTCCAGATTTTCCCATTCGCATCCGGCAAGGAGAAATCCGGCGCTGCCACCGGGGCCAGCAGCCACGTTTCAACCGTAGCCGGCAACGACTCCGTTTCTTGTACCGCACTAGCCTCTTCCGGCACGGTGGACGCCGGCCGAAAAGGCTCGGCGCGAACCGCCTCGGTGGCTTCTTCGACCCATATCCTGTGATTCGGCGGAAGATCGCGGAGTTCCTGCACCAGTCCGCTAGGCCAGCGAATCGAGGCGTGTACCGAGCTTTTCGCGTTTCCCAAGCCGAAGAAAAGCTCTTTGCTGTGCTGGGAGAGGAAGCCGGAACCGGCCTGCAGTTGGCGTGTCTGCTGTCCACGATCTGTGTGCAAAATAACCACCGCGCCGATAGCATCGTGATTGCTTCGTGTGCCCCGAAGGCGGAAGGCGATGGATGGCGGCAGGGACTGCATTACGTTATGCAGCAGCCGCAGTTGCGTGGCATTGCGGCTCTTAAGGAAGACTTCTAGCCGACCATCGTGATCGAAGTCAGCGAGCGCAAAGGCCCTGCCATCTTCCAGGAAATCGAGGCCTACTGCTGCCGAGACGTCAGAAAAAGTTCCGTCGCCATTGTTAAAGTAAAACACGTTGCGCTCAAAGCCGCTCCAGGTGCTATCGGAGCGAATAAGCTCATTGATGGCATCCCATCCTTGTTCGTACGCCTGGGTGGACCTTGCCTGCAGAGGAGAGTTGGCCACCACCTGCCGCCAGAAAAAGCTGTTCAAGTCCTGGCGCGAGGGACCAGAGATCATGCCATTGGCGATATAGAGATCGAGAAAGCCATCATGGTCGAAATCCCAGGAATCGCACGACCAGGACCAGCGGCCCATACCTACCCCGGCTGAGGCCGCAGCATCGTGAAAGCTGCCGTTCCCGACGTTTCTGAAAAGAGAGTTGCCCATTGCGTGCTTGCGGTAGAGAGCGCGCACTGAGGTCGGAGCGCTCTTCTGAAAAACACCCTGGGTTGAGATGCGCTCGCCTGCGGCCGTCCACATGTCGGCGACGTACAGGTCTTGAGAGCCGTTGTTGTCGTAATCGAAACAGCAGACGCCCATGCCTGCGCCCGTATCTTTAACTCCTGCTTGAGCAGTGACATCCGTGAACGTGCCATCGCCATTGTTGCGGTACAGGTTCTTGCGCCCGAAGTCGTTCACCACATAGAGGTCGGGCCAGCCGTTGCCGCTGAAGTCCGCCCAGCCACAGCAAAAGCTGTAGCGGGTGTTGTTGCGACCGAGTCCGGCCTGGGCGGTCACATCCTGAAATGAGCCGTCGCGACCGTTGCGCATGAGAAAATTGGGAGGACCATTTTCCGCGTCGTAATAGGGGCAGGGATAGCGGTACTGACTGGCGCCCTGGTAATAGATGTAGAGGCAGAAATAGATGTCGAGCCAGCCATCGCGGTCGTAGTCGGCGGCCGCCACGCCGGTGAAGGTTCCCTGAGGCGGTGTGGCGAACTTAAAGGCATCCGGCCGCTGGCGAAACCTGCCGTCACCCTGATTCAGAAATAGCAACGGCCCATTCGCGCGGACTACGATCAGGTCCTGACGGCCATCGTTATCGAAATCAGCAAAAATAGCGCAGGCGGTGTTCTCCAGTATTCCAACTCCGGAACCGTCGGTGATGTCTTCGAAAGTGCCGTCGCCGCGATTGCGAAACAAGCGGTTGGGGAGCCCGGCCGGCTGGCAGATGTAAACGTCATCGAGGCCGTCATTATCAATGTCTCCGACCGAGATTCCGTTGTGTCCGTAGATGTCTATGCCGCAGGCACCATCCAGAACTGTCCGCCAGTAGTCGGCTCCGTGCAGCAGCTGGGCAGAGTAGGAAGGATTGCCGCCGAAGGCCTGCACCGTGATGTCGGCAAAAATGGGCGAGGTGGAGCGGCTGAGAGTTTCTTCTAGTGCCCGCCAGCTGCGCAACTTGAATTCGCCACTTGATACTGCCTCCCAGTCCATCTCCCAGTATCCCACGCGTTGCTCACGGTAAAAACCGTTGCCCGAGCCCACGAGTTCATAGCGCACGCGAGTTTGCAGGCGACTGGCCGAATCAACACTGATGCTGGTCACCTGGAACTCAGCCGTGGAAATGCTGGAGAACGCGCTTAGGGCTGATTGCAGGTCACGGAGAAAAATGTCGCGCGGAACCGCAGACTGATTGGCAAAGGTGTTACGACGAATCTCAAGGGCCCCATCTGAACGCACGACCCGTGATTCCACCGGCCGCAAGGACACTCCGGAGAGCTTTTCGCTCAGAGCTCTGGCAACCGCCTCCAAGTCGCGGGGGGTCTTCAGCAGACTCGAGCTCCACTGCGCGAAAATGGCCGCGATCTGATCGTGATATTTTTCGCTGACGAACTGATCGTGGCCGGCTTCCGTCTGCCGGAACACATCCTCGAGCGGGTCCGGCGTCAGATAGTGGGGCAGCAGGTGGAATTGGCCATCTAGAGAACGCGGGTTGCGGCAGCCGGAATCATAGGCGGATGGCAGGGCAAAGGGGCGGAGGCCCGTGGGAAGCAGCATTGCCGAGGCTCCCTGGCAGCAGCGGATGAGAAAGTTACGGCGGCCCAGATTGACCGGCTGTGGTAGGCTACGGCGTACCAGTGCTATCTCCACCTAAGAAAATTGTGCCCTTGAGCCAGCCGAGTATAACAGTGGTCGGCAGCTACGCAACTGGCCTGACCATGAAAGTTGAGCGTCTGCCCAGCAGCGGCGAAACTCTGCTGGGCACGGGCTACCGCATGGACTACGGCGGCAAAGGCTCCAATCAGGCGGTAGGCTGCGCGCGGCTGGGCGCCCGGGTCAGCTTTGTCGCCAAGATTGGGAACGACAATCTGGGTCAGATGGCCTTGCGACTCTACCGCGAGGAGGGCATTGATACCTCTCACGTCATGCAAACTACCGATGCCGCCACGGGCGTGGGTTTTATCCTGGTGGAGGAGGCAAGCGGACGCAATTGCATCGTGCTTGATCCGGGTGCCAACGAGAGATTGAGCGGCTCCGATGTTGCGAACTGCGAGGCGGCCTTCAATTCGCCGGCGGTGGTGCTCACACAGTTGGAAATTCCGGTGGACGCCGCTGAGGCCGCTCTGAAACAGGGGAGGTCGTGTCATGCAATCACTATACTCAATCCGGCGCCGGTGCGGCCGCTGCCCGGCCGCGTCCTGCAACTCGTAGATGTAATGACGCCAAATGAAGTCGAGGCCAAGGTGCTTACAGGCCGCAGCCCGGATGATAAGGTCTTGCCCGAGCAGTTGGGCCGTGAACTGATGCACGCCGGCGTAAAGAACGTGGTCATGACTCTGGGCGAAAATGGGGCGCTTCTGGTGACCGAATCCGGCAGTGAGCATTTCCCTGCACTGCCTGTGGGTGCGGTGGACACGACCGGCGCAGGCGATGCTTTCAACGCCGGCCTGGCTACCGCCCTGGCATGGGGAACGACTCTGGAACGGGCGGTGGAACTCGCCATTGTGACCGGCGGGCTGGCGGTAACCAGGGAGGGCGTGATCCCTTCCCTGCCCGACTGCAATGAAGTTGTGGAGTCCTACCGTGACCGCGGCCTCGCCCCGCCAGCCTGGCTTGCGACCAGTTCGGCAGCTGCGGGATGATTTGAGGAGCAGCCATGGCTGACACTCCCACATTCTTGGTCAGCCCGCAGGCCCGGGCGCGCTGGATGCGGCTGGACACCGCTCAGCTTCTGAAGCGCTTCTTTTTCTGCGAGCGCTCGCTCCTGCTCAGCCACGCGACCTGGATTCCGCGAATCGGTTCCCTGGAAATTAAAACCGGGCTGGCACGATTCCTGTGGCAAAACTCGGAAACGGCTCACGCCCTGCGCAATCGTGTATTCGAGTTGCGTTTTCCCAGCCGCATGCTGGAAGAAGAAGGCGGCGACCGCGCCTTGATCGAGCTTTTTGGGGCGGTGAAAGACTCGTCATCTCTGGCCGCCTTTCTCCTCAGCGTGGGGAAGGTTCTGCTTCCGGCGCTGCGCGAGGCGTACGCGGCGTATCTGGAGAATTCGGATTCCATTGCCGATGGGCCAACCCATCGTTTTTTGCGCTTGGCCGCACAAGAGAAGCTGGAACAGATCACCGCTTTCGAGCAGTGGGCGGATACGGAGCTAGCGCGCGTTCCGGGGTTGCGCGCGGGCGCGCGGGCTTGGACGGAATCGGTTGCGGCCCGTCTGGCAGAAGTGGGCGGAGTGGGAGTTGCGCCAGCCCCCGCCGCGGCCGCCATCGCACCGCTCCCGGGTGCAATCAAGTGGGCCATTCCCCGGCGCCCGGCGCGCGATGAGCGCTTCTGGCCCTGCCGTTTCTACTGGCCGGATGTAGTGGCCCCTTCCTATCCCTATGGAGAAGGATTGCAACTGCAGGTGCGCTCCGCGATCAGCCACCTGAATGAAGTGTGGGCTATTGAGGCCGGGAGCGTGATCCTGAGCGCCTTTGCCGGCGTCCTGCCCTGGGAGTGGATACACGACAGCGCGCGCTGGACCTATGATGAGTCGCGCCACTGCCGCATGGGTTACGAGCGCCTGCTGGCCTGGGGCCTCGAGCCGCAGGAGATTCCGCTGGGAACCTATATTTATGAGAGCGCTTCCGCAGAAGATCCGATTTACCTGCTGGGCATGCTCTACTTTTTCGAAACCAAAAACATTCGCCACAAGCCGGCTCGCGCGCAACTGTTCCACACCTATGGCGACACACTGAGCGAGCACGACATGGATTTCGACTGGGCGGACGAAACCATCCATGCCGGCTACGGCAGGCATTGGCTGAAAGAATTGCTGGCAGCACGCGGGGAGGATCCCGCAGCCTACGAGCGAATTCGCGAGCGGTGCGGGCAGCTTGTCAACCAGTACGTGAGCACCGCCACCACCGAAGAGGTCGCCGCCATAAAGGAGAAGGCCGGCGCGCTTCTGGCAAAGGCAGCGGCAATGCAGCGCCCGACGCAGCTTTCGGGGAGCACGCGGTAGTCATGCCCGTAATCTTTGACAATTTGGCTCTGAGTCGCGCAATGCGTTGCCGACCTGGGCGAATATGTCTCGCCTTATTAGCTCTGGCGCTGAACCTGCTGGTTCCCTCGCCCGCGGTCTGCGATCAAACAGCGGCCGGGCCGCCCAGCGGAGCGCAATCCGCCACTCCTGGTCCTGCGGACGCTCACGTTGCCAAGGGCTATGAAGCCTTGAAGGATGACCGCTACACAATAGCTGTAGATGAGTTTCGGGCGGCGCTGGCGCTAGATCCCACCCTGGTGCTGCGGGCGCGATTCCCGCTTGCGGTTGCGCTTTTTGAAATGCACAACAATGCCGAGGCTCGGCGGGAACTGGAACAGGTGCGCAAAGTGGCGGGCGACCATCCCAACGTCATGTATTACCTGGGCAGGGTGGACCTGGAGGAGCACAATTTCGAGCAGGCCATCGGCCACTTCGGCAAAGCTGCCGCCAAGCCGCCGTTCCCCGACACCGCCTATTACCTCGGCTTCGCTTATTTCAAGCATGGCAACCTGGCACTCGCGGAAGAATGGCTGAAGAAAGCCGAGGTGGACACCCCGCACGATTCACGGGTTCCCTACCAGTTGGGCTTTGTGTACCGGCAGGAAGGCCTACAAGAGGACTCGCGAAAAGCCTTTGCCCAAGCGGCACAATTACGGCAACGCGACGCCGACGAAGTGCGCATCCAGAGTGAATGCGCGCAGAAACTGCAGCAGGGACCGCGCGAGCAGGCGCGCGCCGTTTGTGATCAACTCTACGACGAAAACGATGCCGAACGGCTCACGGAACTGGGCACGCTCTACGGTAAGCATGGAGATTTTGAGGCGGCGCTGAAGCCGCTACGGCGAGCGGCGGAGCTGCAGCCGCAGTCGCCGCAAATGCAGTTCAATCTCGCCATGGTCTACTTTCAGCTCAACCGCTTCGAGGATGCGCGTGCGCCTTTGGCCACCGCGCTCCAGCGCTGGCCCGATCTGTTTCAGCTAAACGTGCTGTACGGCGCGGTGCTTTTGAAGTTGGGCGAGGAGCTTCCCGCCTACCGAGCGCTGCAACATGCGCACGAACTCAATTCCAGCGATTCCGGGGCGGTTGACCTGCTTTATGAGGCTGCAATTGCGCTTGGCAGAAAGAACCAAGACGGCCAGCGCTACAGCGATTCCCTGCATTACTACACCAAAGCTGCAAAATTGCGCCCCGCCGAGCCGGCACCGCATCGCGGAATGGCGAAAGTCTATGCTCTCATCGGCAAGCCTTCTCGGGCCAAGGCGGAGGAAGAATCCGCCAACCGCCTGGCTAGAAACCTGGGCGCGCAGCCGTAGGATTGCGCTCGAACTCCCTCAAAATGAGCTACTTCAGGCGCCTCAAAAGGGATAGTAGTGGGCTACTTCAGCAAGCCATTACTCTGGTACCTGGCGACGAGTGACTGAAGACATGGAAGTGAATTCATATCGAAGGCGAGATAATATGCATGCGTGTCGCAGACCATCACAGCCACCGGGGGCGCTGTTTTTAAGGCGCACAATGTCACCTACGCGATAGAGAAGATTGGTGACTTTTTCCGCGGCACAGGGTCAGGAATCCTGGCCGGCTGGCCGGAAACTTCCGCCAAAATCATTGTCGAAGCCCTGCAGGAACTCAGCGTCAAACTGACCAGTGCAGGAATGGTCCCCGAAGCCACCGTGCTCCCGATAGCTCTCTATACCGCGCGCGAGTTGCAGAAGTATTTGAAGCCCGAGCGCAGCGATATACTCAACCAAGACGCCGCGCGTGTTTACTACCGTTGCCTGCGTTCGCTCGTTCGAGAACTGGCTCAAGTGGACAAAGAAGTCGCCCAGCGATTCAGCTGACAGGTCCCCGTGTTCCCGAAAGTCTCCGCCTGGTCAGGCAGCTGACTGCTCGTACCAGGTGAGGACACGCAGGGCGCGCAGCGTATTCCAGCGACTGGGGCGGCCGTCGCCGTCCTCAAGCGCAAAGTGGACCTTGCCGGGATGCGTATTCTCCAGCAGCCAGGTGCCATCGGACTGCTGCTTGGAGCGGAGCAAATTGAAGGCTTCATCCATGCGCGAATCCGGCACATCTCCGGCGGAGCGGAAGTAATCGAGGGCACGCAGCACGTCGTATTGCCAGCGAACTGGAAACGAGAATTGCAGCCAAGCTGGGTTGACGACTTCGCCAGTGCTTTTCCGGCGAAACAGCTTTCGTTCCAGGAGGTACTCCTCACCGCGCCGCCGAGCGGCGATGGATTGGGCAGTGCCACCCGTCGCGCGCTCATGCGCCAACAGCCCTTCCAGCACATTGATTGTGGTGTCAAAGGACGAGCGGACGGAACCGTTCTCCGCCTCGCAGTTCCAGCCACCGTCCTCGAGCTGCTCAGCAACCAGGCGCGCGACTATCTCGTCCACATCTTGATGGAAATAGGTGCCCAATGTGACGGTCCTGCCATTGATACACGGTTCGACCTCGCCGTTGAAGAACGGCTGCCCCGCGTGCTCCCAACGACAATGCTCCCTGACCTGGGCCATCGCCCGGCGCACGCGCCCGGAAGACGGATCAATCCCAAAATTACAGAGCAGCTGGAGCGTGGGCAGTGTGGAGGTCCAGGGCTGGCCCTTCTCGGCGCGCCAGTTGAAGCTCTGCGCTGGGAAGCAGGCGCCTCCCGCCCACTGGCCGTCTTCCCCCTGTAGTGAGAGCAGCCTCGAACCCCAACCCTCGGTTGAAACCCGTGCGCGCTCGGCCGCGACAATCTCAGCCGGCGCATGGACGAGGTCGCGCAACACCTGCCAGCGGATGGCGGGATCCGAATCGAGCAGCCAGTCGATTAACATCATGCGACTGACTCTAACATGCTGACGAGGAGAATAAAGGGCTGAGACGCGGAGCTGACCGCGTTGTAGTTTCCCCAGAGGCTGCGGCCAACCTCAGCTCCTCTCAGCCCGCAACGAGTATGGGGATAACCGAAGAGTAACAAAAGGGCACAGACGTTCATCCTTGGCCCTGTCCTTAAAACTAGTGAGATACGAAGCAACTCCGAGAGCCGTCCACAATCGTCGCAGCTGCGAACCGCAGTTGGGATTCAAGCACGTAGTTAGCGACAGCAGCGCGACTTGCAAAGATTTGTAAACTCATTCTGATGCGGAAGGAATGGCGGCGAAGAGAAAAAGCAACGTAGCGCCTGGGTCTTAACGGCGCGGCTTGGTTACGTCGCGAGCGGCCCGGTTGGCGGCAACCCGGGAATGTTCCGGTTGGGCCAGTCCGCTCGCGAACAGCATGTTTCGCGACCTTCCCGAGACCGCGAAATTGCAGAAGCTATTCAAGCATGTGCTGGCGCTACCGAGGGTAAAGAGTTGTAAAGGTTTGTAAATGTCAACCCAGGCGGCGCAACTGGAGCACGAGATTGTGAAAGCGGAACAGCCACCAATTTGTGGAATATGGTGAGCGCGGAAGGAATCGAACCTTCAACCTACTGATTAAGAGTCAGTTGCTCTGCCAGTTGAGCTACGCGCCCGGCCAGGTTTGCGTGCAACAAGGAGGGGCTGGCGAGAATCCTCCAGCCCCAATCTGAGTATAACAGCGCCGGTACAGTTCGGTGAAGGCGTCCCGACACAGAAAAAGCTTAACGCAGAGAAACGAAACTCTGAAACCCCACCCTGTCTAGTTTGCGCACGAGGCTGTCAGTGCCTGCGCTGCAGAACTGCCAGTGCCTCCGCTGCAGACTGCCATTGCCTGCGCTCCAGAGATTTTTCAACCGCGACTCGGTTTTTTTTTGCGGCCTCTGCGTTGAAAGTATTTCTGCCTGCCAAAGCCGTGTGTTCTGGGTCACAATATCGATCCAATGCTTTCTGATATCCTCGAAGGTCGCATCCCGACAAAAATATTCCCGGGAGGCCGCCGTGATTCGTTCTTCTTTCCGCCACACCGCATTAACCGTTATGCTGCTGGCTGCTTCTGCCGCGCTGGCTGCGCCACAGCCATCCACCAACCAGCAAATCGAGCGCCGCATTGACGCCCTGCTGCGGCAAATGACACTGCAGGAAAAAATCGGCCAACTGGTGCAGTATGATGGCATCACCACCGACGCGGCCACTCTGGCCAAGGAAGGCCGCGTAGGCTCGTTCCTCAACGTAACCGGCGCGGAAAAAACCACTGAACTGCAGAACGCGGCACTGCAGTCGCGCCTGAAAATTCCGGTGCTCCTGGGCTACGACGTGATCCACGGCTACCGCACCATCTTCCCGGTGCCCTTGGGGAGCGCGGCCAGCTTCGATCCGCAACTGGTGGAGCAATCGGAGCGGGTGGCAGCCAAGGAAGCCACCGCCGCGGGCGTGAAGTGGACCTTCGCGCCCATGGTTGACATCGCGCGCGACCCGCGCTGGGGACGGATCGTGGAAGGTTCCGGTGAGGATCCTTATCTGGGCTCGGTAATCGCTGCCGCTCGCGTGCGCGGCTTCCAGGGTACGAACATGGACGATCCGCAGAGCCTGGTGGCCTGCGCCAAGCACTTTGTGGGCTACGGCGCCGCCGAGGGCGGACGCGACTATAACAGCTCCGATATCCCCGAGGACACGCTGCGCGAAATCTACCTGCCGCCTTTCCACGCGGCCGTGGTGGCGAGCGTGGGCACGCTGATGTCGGCGTTTGAAGACCTTAACGACGTGCCGGCTTCGGCCAATCATCACACGTTGACCGAAATCCTGCGCCAGGAGTGGCGCTTTGACGGATTTGTGGTCAGCGACTACAACTCGGTCCACGAACTCGTGCCCCACGGGGTTGCCGCAAATGATGAGCAGGCTGGACTGGAAGCACTGACTGCCGGCGTGGAGATGGACATGGCCGACGGCGTCTACGACAAGCACCTGGCACAACTGGTGCAGTCCCATAAACTGCCCATGAGCACGCTGGACGAGGCGGTGCGGCGCGTCCTGCGCATCAAGTTTCGCGCCGGGCTGTTCGATCGCCCCATTTTTACGGATGTGGAGCGCGCGCGCCGCGACATTTTCACTCCCGAAAACCGGCAGGTGGCGCGCCACATGGCGGAAGAATCGCTGGTGCTGCTGAAAAACGAAAATAGCCTGTTGCCCCTGCCCAAGAGCGGAAAGAAGATCGCCGTGATCGGGCCGCTGGCCGACGACAAGGCGAATCAGCTGGGCTCGTGGATAGGACGCGGCCGGGCCGAAGATGCGGTCACGCCTCTCGAAGGCGTCACAGCGAAATTGGGGCAGCAGCCAGTGCTGCACGCCCGCGGGATTGACATGCTGTCGCTGGTGCGGGCGCAGGAGGTTTCAGGAGCCACCGGCGCGGCGCCCGCTCCCACTGGCGCAACTGGCGCCACCGTTACCGGCACGGAGACCGGGTCGGCGACCATCGAGAATGCGGTTCAGGTGGCGCAGCAGGCGGATGTGGTGGTTATGGTCCTGGGAGAGCCAGCCGGCATGAGTGGTGAAGCCAGCTCCCGCGCCTTTCTCGACCTTCCCGGCAACCAACAACAACTGCTGGAGGAGGTGGTGGCCACCGGCAAACCCGTGGTGCTGGTGCTGGAAAGCGGGCGCCCGCTGGACATCCGCTGGGCCGCGGAGCACGTGCCGGCGATTATTCAGGCGTGGTATCCGGGGACCGCAGCGGGCAACGCCATTGCGGACGTGCTCTTTGGCGATGCTGCCCCCAGCGGACGCCTACCCATAAGCTGGCCGCGCAGCGTCGGCCAGATTCCCGTTTACTACAACCACAAGAGCACGGGCCGGCCAACTGCGCCGGACCGCTGGCACACCGGGTATCTGGACGAAAGCATGCAGCCGCTGTTTCCGTTCGGATACGGACTCAGCTACACCACGTTCAGCTACAGCAACCTGCGCGTGCTCTCGCCGCAGATCACGGCAGCGGGGATTTTAAAGGTGGAGGCTACAGTGCAAAACACGGGCCAGCGGGCGGGAACCGAAGTCGCGCAGCTCTACATTCACGCCCGCGTGGCGCCCAGTTCGCCCCGGGTACGCGAACTGAAGGGCTTCAAACGGGTAATGCTGCAGCCGGGAGAGAGCAAAACCGTCTCCTTTACGGTGAATGCGCACGACCTGGGCGCATACGATCCCAACATGAAATGGGTGGTGCCGCCAGGCGCCTTTGACGTCTGGGTGGCGCCCAACGCCGCCGCAGAAGGCGCGGCCGGCAGCTTCCAGGTGGTCGCCAAGTAGAGCACGACCTGATGGGGACTGGCGCCGCGCGGGCGTCTCCTGCAGCGCGACAGCGTGCCTGCGCCTTGGTAAACTGTAAGCACCGGCGCGCGCCCGTAGCTCAATTGGATAGAGCGCCAGCCTCCGGAGCTGTAGGTTGGGGGTTCGAGTCCCTCCGGGCGCGCCACTCCTCTTTTTTCTCCCTCGAACATCAGGTCGAACGGAAAAACAAGCGTGTTTGCAATTATCTGAGAAGGAAGCATCCTAAAGACGTGACCGAGGGCTTTCTTTCGAATTCCGCCATAGCGGAACTGCTCGCAGTCGCGGCTGAAACGGCGAAGATGCCGCTTCAAAAGGCGCTAAGAAGGGCATCACGCAAGGCGTTCCTTTGGGAAGAGGAAGCCACGCTACTGATCGCCCAAGGGCGGTCCCTGATAGAACTACCCGGTGTCGGCGCTTCTTTGGACCGGATCATTCGCCGGTGGATTCAGAATCCCCCAACCGTATCCAGTCCTCCGGAGATTCGAAAGGGATTCCTGACGCTTCCCGAAACGCGTGCCACAATCGCCAAACACGGTTCATTGCAGGTCAAAGGCGACCTGCAAATGCATACTGTGTGGAGCGATGGCTCGGGTTCAGTCGAAGATATGGCGAGAGCAGCATCAGACCGAGGCTACGAATACATTGCTATCACCGATCACTCGAAAGGTTTAAAGATTGCTGGCGGGATCAACGAGGATCAATTGCAGCAGCAGGCAATGGAAATTGAAGAAGTGAACGGCAAAATGCAAGATGAGGGTCGCACGTGTCGTGTGCTGCGCTCAGTTGAGCTAAATCTCGACCCGCAGGGGAAAGGTGACATGGAACAGGAATCCCTTGAGCGGCTCGATCTGGTGCTCGGGTGCTTTCACTCGGCATTGCGTAAGAAGGAAGATCAAACCGGCCGTTATCTGGCGGCACTCCGAAACCCGGCCATTCAGATTCTGGGCCATCCACGAGGACGGATTTACAACTATCGCATAGGGCTGACGGCGGACTGGGCGCGAGTTTTCGACCTGGTCGCTGAACTGAATAAGGCGGTCGAGATTGACGCCTATCCGGACCGACAGGATTTGAGTCTAGATCTGGTGAAGATTGCCAAACGGTCAGGTTGCCGAATTTCGTTCGGCACAGATTCCCACAACCCACTCCAACTACGGTTCATGGATTACGCCGTGGCCTCCGCAATAAAAGCGGGCGTCAAACAGGAACATATCTTGAATTGTATGAGTGTAGAAGACTTGAAGAACTGGGCGGCAACGGTACGTGAAACCCGGCACCATCGTGGGGGCGATCCTCAGTGGAATACGCTCTGAAGAGTATCGTCCACCGCAGCTAAACCTTTGATGCCTTTCTGGCGACTCGGAGATCCCGCGACGCACCATCTGCCGACAGAACACAATTCAACATCAAAGAATCAGGCAAATGAACGAGACGATCCGCATCGTTACCTACAACGTACACAAATGCCGCGGACTTGATCGCCGCGTGCTGCCGGAACGCATTGCGGCTACATTGCGCCGACTGAATGCCGACGTCATCGCCTTGCAAGAAGTCATTGGCGGTGGCACGAATAGGGAGCAACCCGGGCAGGCCCACCTGATCGCAAATGCGCTCGGAGGTTATCGCTGCTACTTCGGCGAAAATCGGCGCCATAACGGTGCGCCCTATGGCAATGCCGTCCTCAGCCGGCTCCCAATACGATTTTGGCAAAATTATGATCTTACCTGGCGTGAACGCGAACGGCGCGGCTGCTTGCGAGTGGACGTTGAGCCCTGGGAGGCCGTGACGTTGCACCTCTTCAATGTTCATCTAGGCACCGGATTCCTGGAGCGACGAGCGCAGGCACGTATTCTGCTCGGCGACAGCATTCTTCGGTGCATTGATCTGCAAGGGCCCAGCGTCGTGGTGGGTGATTTCAACGAATGGACAAGAGGGCTTGCTTCCCGCTTGATGTCCACACACTACGACAGCGTCGACCTCAAGCTCCAAACCGGAAAAAGGGGGAGCTACCCTGGCGTGTTCCCCTTCTTGCATCTTGACCATTTCTATTTTGACCGGCGGCTTGCGCTCAAGCGTTTTCACGTGTGCCGCACCGCTCAGGCAATCATTGCCTCCGATCACCTCCCGATTGTGGCTGACTTCGCGCTGAAAAATGACCGTGGACCGCAGCACCACTCCGCTCATGCGGAGGCCGCCAAGTGAGAACGATCGAGGGAATACTTTTGCGATACACAGGACTGATATGGGGGATGCTTGGCCCCCTTGGTTCCTGGGCAGTGTTTGCAATCGCAGGCATTGACTCGGCTTTTTTCGGAATCCCACTGGATCCCGTTGTTGCTACGTACGTGTACCAAAAACCCCAGCGTTTTCTGCTTTATGTGCTTATGGCGGCAGCAGGATCAGCTTCGGGCAGCATTCTGCTTTATATCATCGGCTACAAAGGCGGTGAAGCGCTGCTAATGAAACGCATACCAAGGGCGAAGTTTCAACAGATACGAAAATCGTTCGACCGGCATGAGTTTTGGACCGTGATGTTTCCCTCGATGGTGCCCCCTCCATTCCCTTTCAAGCTCTTCGTGCTATCGGCAGCGGCCTTCGAAATGAATTTCGTTCATTTCCTGCTCGCTATCTTCGTCGGCCGCTTCGTCCGGTTCCTCATACTCGCCTTTCTGGTATTGAAGTTTGGGCCGGTTGTAGTCAACACGGCGGCGCTTCTCGTGCACAAACATATGCTGGCGATTGTGATTGTTCTGGCTGTGGCAGTGGCAGCATGGGTGCTTCTCTGGTACCAGCGCCGGCCAGGTACGGCCAGCTAGCACCGCCTAGATTTGCTATCCCCCGCCCTGTGCCACCTCGCCTGCAACTGATTGCATCAGAGTTGGTGATACAGAGCGCTGACCGCAGCTGTGGTGACCAAGGCCAAGACGAGCAAAAAAACCAGCAAACGCCCTGATCAAGGACCACTTGCCACCGAGTTCAGACGCTCTCGGGCGCTACGGATTATCGCGGTAATTGCGATCCTCGCCGTGGCTGGATGGATTATCGCCGGCCTTTTCGCTCCCGGTCCGCGTTACAGCCTTACATCTCGCCCCGCGCTGCTTTCCGAGTCGCAGCCGTTCCTGGAACAGCTGGCACCACTGGCGGACTCAGCGGTCACTCGAGGTAACCGCATTGAGGCCCTCCGTAATGGAGAGCAGTTCTACGAGGCAGAATTCGCGGCTCTGCGGCGGGCGCAGCATAACATCGAAATTGAAGCATACATCTTTCACAAAGGCGAGATAACTCGGCGTTTGCTCGAGATTCTGACGGAACGAGCCCGAGCAGGCGTCCAGGTCCGGCTCACACTTGATTCTCTCGGCAGTATTTCGACGCCGAAAAGGTATTTCAAAGCTTTGCGTACAGCGGGAGGACGCGTGGAGTGGTATCACCCTCTTCGCTGGGACAACTGGTTCATGTCCAACAACCGGACCCATCGCGAGATGACGATCATCGATGGCGTGACGGCTTTCGTCGGCGGTGCAGGTTATGCAGATTGGTGGAGGTACCCAAGCAAACATGACCCAAGCTGGCGGGACAGCGTATTTCGCGTCAATGGTGAAGCCGTTACCAGGTTGCAAGGCGTCTTTGTTGAGAATTGGTTGGAAACCTCGGGAGAGATTTTGAATGGAGAGCAATATTTTCCACCCGCTCGGACCACTGACGGCGGGATCCCCGCTCTCGTAGTCGCAAGTACACCTTCGTCCGGAGGTTCCAGTCGTTCACGCATTCTTTTTCAGATGTTGATAGCGTCTGCCAGCAGATCCATTGATATCACGACGCCGTATTTTGTACCCGACAGCGGCATGCGTCAGGAGATGGTGCGTGCGCTCGATCGCGGCGTGCGAGTCAGGATCATCGTTCCCGGCAAACACACGGATCACTACCTCACCCGCAGCACGGGACGACGACTCTTCGGCGAACTTCTGAAGGCCGGAGCTAGAATCTACGAATACCAACCGTCTATGATTCACGCCAAGATTATGATTACAGACGGCGCCTGGGTCGTATTTGGTTCCACCAACCTCGATAACCGTTCTTTCGGAATCAATGATGAGGTGAATGTGGCGGCACTTGATTCGAAACTGGGTTCCACTCTGACTGGTGAATTCGATGATGATCTTTCACATTGCGATGAGATCACGTTCGAACGATGGAGCACGCGTTCCCTCTGGGAGCGTTTACTCGAATGGGTCGGTGATATTATCGCCCGCCAACAATAAATGAAATGAGCACATGGTTTCATAGTCGGATATGGCTTTCGAGCAGCAATAGGCCTATAGTACGAAGCGACACCTGTGTGCTTACGAGCACGTGCCAGGCGCAGGTGCGGAAGGCCAAACGATCGTCCGCTCGAGAGTTATAATTCCTCCCCGTGCCAGCCGAACTCCAATGCGAGTTTTTCGTATTGCCTGGTGCTGACAGCAGGACGGGTGAGACATCAGTACGCTGCAACAGCCCTGCATTAGCCTGTGCGGACTGCGGAGGATCGGCTGGATGCAGGCATCATATGGTCCCCTGTCCGCTGTGCGACTTACCAATCTGTGATGCTTGTATCAGTGGGCATCATTGCCAACGCGCACGGCGGCAATGGGACGCAGCGTGAAGCTGATGCTGCCATCAGGCACGGGATGAGTTCTCGACGATCGACAGTCATGGCGACCCTGGCAGGCCTGCTCGCAAGCGTTTGCTTTGGCTCCTGACAAGCAGTAGCATCAGGCCGAAATCAGATTGCTTCATCGGCTTCCAAGGTCACCTTCACTCCATACGGCAGTACGATGTTTCCCCCTCAACATTGGACCCGGGCGCCGTGAGCAGCACCACAGCAGGGCCACCCAGAGTGTCTAATACCGTAAGTATTTCCTCGTATGGCACTCGAGCGTCTGCTTTTCCGTACACAGTTCCTTCAGTCAAACCGGTCAGTGCACTTGTTTCCACCTGCCGTATGCCGATAACGCTCTTCCGTCTGCGGTTATGCTCACCACGGTCGCGTTTTGTTGATCGGCTGCGGGCACCTCTGCCGCATGGCCGGCGACCATCATTTTCATCGAAATGCTGACCTCGAGATAGCTTTGGACGCAGTCTGCGCGTTGGCAGGAGGACGGCGCCGCCCAGGTTGGGGCTTCAACTTCCGATTGACCTGTGCTACAACTCAGCCGCGATGCTGGTTTTTCTTACATGTATTAGCCGAGTTACCGGGCCGCTACCGGAAGATCCTCTTCTGCGACTGCTGAACGACTCCCTTTTGTGGGGTCCGGTGGGCGTCGTGCTCGGTGTCTACCTGTTTTTTCGGGGATTTTCGCTGCTCAAGCGCAAACGCCTGGTGATGAATACGCCGCGTTCCACAGTGCGCGCGGCGGCGCTGGGCCCGGTGGAGGTCAGCGGGCAGGCAACTGGCCCATACACTTTGATCGCGCCACTTTCGGAAACGGAGTGCTTCTACTATCGCCTGGTCACTACCCATGTTAAAGACAGAAACAAAAAACAATCGTTCGAACAGTGCGCCCCGTTTTTCCTGGACGACAGCACGGGTAAGCTCCTGATCGACCCCGCCGGGGCAGAGATTCAGTTTTCCCCGCTGGGCACCTTCGACTCCGGCTCGCTTCCCGACTACCTGCGGCACTTCCTCGTCCAGCACGGCATTTCCGTGGCGGACCTGGTCAAGGTGGAGGAGTTCTGCATCAGACCCGAGGACAGAATTGTTATTTTTGGAACATTGCAGGAAAATCCATGGCCCCAGCCGCCAGAGCAAGACCCTGTGGCTCCCCTTGGTCCGGGTTTTTTGAGCGAAGTGGCTGCCGACCTGCAGCACCGCGCCGTATTTGAGCTGCACCCGACGGGCGGCACTCGCGTCACACAGAGTTCCTCCCGCGAGTTCGACCTCTATCCACCGATCATTCTGGCCAAGGGAGCCACACCGTTTTTCATTTCCACATTCAGCCAGCAGGAAATGGTTAAAAATTTAGCCTTCCAGTCCGCACTCTATATCTGGGGCGGACCAGCACTTACCTTGTTCTGCTCTTATTCTGTCCTGCAGCGCGTGGCAATGCTCTGGCCGCGATAAGTTCTGGGCCTTGGCAGGCCCTCCCGCGTGTAAAACCAAACTGCTCAAGCGGCACGAACGAACCGCGCCACTTGCGGCAGTTCAACCGGATGAGGTTCGCTTTTGCAGATATCCTCCTTGGGATACCGGCCGATGGACGAGCTCTCGAATGCAACCATTACCTCGGTGCGGTAGATGTACCTGACTCGGCCGCGGCCCAGATCGAGAGTCTTGTGATATACGGTGTCTCCGATTCTGAATTTCACTTTTCCGTTCATTTCAGGCTGGTCCTCTGATTCGATTGTTTGTTGTCCTAAATTTCTTAAACAGCACGTCGCACTCGGTTTGAGATTTTGCAGATCAAACTCCGCCTGAGGCTCGAGCCTTGGCGACAGCAGCCTGCCCCATCGCATCCACGGTCACAGTCAGCTCGGAGCAACACTGGTCACAAAGCCAGAAATACTCGGCTGTGCGCCCGTTGCCCCCTGGCTGGGAGGAGAGACGAGGTAACTCCACTAAGAACAATTTTCCGCCGCGAAGGTATTGAAAGGATGCGCCGCACGAGGGATTCGCACACTTGGTAACCATGACCACATCTCTCTTTCTGCCTCGCCATTAAGATTTGGGCTGAGCGCCATATTTAAGAACGTTGGCCCTTGTAGGCTCTGCTTTAGGTTTCAGCTTCAGTTTTCGCGAACGCCGTTGGCGGAAAGAGCTGGAGAAAAGAGCAGGTGCCGGTGCTCGTCGCGCGCCCTCGCCTGAGTACATCAGGTGAGGACTCCCATACTCACCATCCCCGATTGCTGAGGTGGGTGGAACAGCTGCAAGGATGGGGTACGGTACTCAGTGAACATATCGCAGTGCAGTCAGCCCTTGCAACCATTTTCTTCACTTAGATAGCAATTGATATTCTTGCAGGATTGCGATTTTAAGCAGGATAGTCACTGGAATCTGTCTATGCGACCGCCACTGTGCACGATGCGATGACAACCGGCTGACACGGGCTGGAAACAAATCGACAACAGAAGCCACAGGGCTAAAGCTGATCTTCATCACGGCGGCATTCAGCTTCGCACAACTACAAAGGTGCAATACGTCTCAGCAATGAGGCAGGGAATGGACTGAGAACCTGCAGGGCAGGACTCTGGCGAGCAGTCATAGTAGCGAGAGTCACGCTGGGTACAGGAGGAACCCACAAGTCGGCATCCACCGTTTCGCTGGATGCCGCTTCCCTCCCATACCAGCAATTCCATTCTTTACCTTGGTCGCTGTGCTGAAGGCGATGCCTCCCGCTGACGCTGACCATGTGACAGACACCCCTGGTCTCTCAAAGGATTCCTCCTTCGAGGTGGTGAATGAAGATCCTCATTTTGGAAGTTCCGGCTATTGGGGGCCGGCAAGCCCCAATACTTGCAGATGCTCCGCAAAGGCTTGCAGGTGGCGAATGGACTCACTCTTCTGTTTTGTCATCCGCCAAGTCCTATTTAATAATCCCTAATCTTTTCAGTTAATTATGGGCGTAAATTAATCCTTTTTTCGGGGTCCGGTCGGTGACCATGGTAACCGACTTGCAGGCATAGGTCGCCCGCAGATTTGGGTCTTTCACCGTTGCCAATTCTTCTTGTCCAATCCCCGGGTAAAGATAGCCGCTCCATGCTCTCCATCCTGAGGGCGGAGCACGGCATAGTGGAATGTGCCCCTAGTCTGGGGAGTGCGCTCAAGCTTGCAGACGAACGGTATTTTGAAGCTTTTGTGCTCAACTTGCGGCGCAGCATTGTGGACGCGATCACGGCCGTGCGCGAACTGCGCAAGCGCGACGAACTGGCCGCCATTGTGATTGTCAGCGGGGGAACCACGCTGGAGGAGCGCCTGCAAATACTGGAAGCTGGGGCGGATGACTGCCTGACCGAACCGCTGTCCGAAAAGGAATTGGCCGTGCGACTGCGGGTCCTGCTGCGACGCGTGGCGCGACTGCAGCACAGGCTTCACCTGGGCGATCTGGAATTGGACTTGGTGCGGCGCCGGGTTACGCGCCAGGGTAAACTCATTCCCCTCACCACGCGCGAGTTTGCCGTCCTGGAGTGCTTGTTGCGTCACGCCGGGCAACCGGTGAGCCGCACCCGCATTTTCGAGGAAGTCTGGAACACCGATCCCTGCAGCCCGGCCACAAATATCGTGGACGTCTACATCAACTACCTGCGGGCCAAGATAGACCGCGACTTCGGGCCCAAGCTCATCCACACGGTTTACGGGCTGGGGTATGTTCTGGCGCTAGAGCAAAAGCGCACGGCCTGAAATGCGGTCGCCCGCCTCGTCGAAGCTACGAATCCTGCCCGGCAGCAACCGAACGCTTGGACCAAAAGGCTAATAAATAATCGAACAACTCTCGATGCAAACGGCAATCGGAGCAGGCAGCTAAAAAAATTCAGCTTTCATTGCGCGACCCGGCAGCCAGGAGTAAACTCTACAGAACTCTTTCACACCCAATGCGGCGGCGACGCGGCTCGCGCGCGCCCGGTTGCTGACCAGCTGTGTGGCATCCCCCAGCCTGGAGGTTCGGCTATGGCCAACCGCATCGCGATACCACAACCGTTACCCAACGTGCGGGAGAAGAATGTCGCGCCTCACCAGGCGCAGATTTCGCCTTCCCCAGAGCTGGCCGAAGTCGCCCAGAGCCTGCAAGCGCACCTGCAAGGCCTGGCGGACGAGATTCTTCTATTTGCGCGAGGAGATGGAGTGGGTATCGCCCTGTCTGAAAATGACGAACTGCGCTGCCGCGCCGCCAGCGGCATCGCGCCGCCGCTGGGGACGCGCATTGACGCGCGCTCCGGCCTTACCGGTGCTTGCCTGCGCACCCGCACCCTGCTGCGCTGCGACGATAGTGAAATAGACACGCGCGTGGACCGGCAGGTTTGCCACGCCCTCGGCATTCGCGCCATGGTTTGCGTGCCGGTGAGCGCGGGTAATGAAGTGGTGGGCATCTTCGAGATTTTTTCCAGCCAGCCTAACGCTTTTCTGAATATTGACAGCGCCGTCCTGCACGCAAAAGCGGAAGAAATTGCCAACTGCTTTGCCGCCGAGGAGGCGCTCGCCCGGGCTGCCGTTGCCAGCGTTGCCGACCTGGGCACTGCCGGCGATCTGGCACCACCCTGGACGCCTGCACCTCCACGGGAGCATCTGCGGGCACGATTCCGTCTTTCCTCGCGAACCTGGCAGGCGGTATTAGGAGTCCTGGTGCTTAGCCTGGGTCTGTTCCTGCTGTTGCGCGCTATTCGAGCTTCGGGACGCGCAGCGTCCGCCTGGATCGCTCCCCAGGCCGCATCGGCAGCGCCCAGAGCAGTTCAACCCGAGGAAGCTGCCACAAACCGCCCTTCTCCGCGGCAGCGCCCCACCCGAGTGCGCCCAGTAGAGATACCGTTTCGCCAGCAGACGCTGATTGTGGCCAGCGCCGCGCCTGCGCGCAACTCAGCATCGGGAGTTTCAACGATGCCACCGCCACCCGATGCTCTCCTTGCCGCAACGCATTCCACCGGCGGGCCTCTCGGCGAACTGGTAAGTTCGGTTTCCGCCGCACAACCCTCTTTGTCGGCAAACCTGCGGGTCTCGAGTGGCATTCCGCAACCGGTTCTCATTCAGCGGGTGGAGCCAGTCTATCCGATGCTGGCCAAGCAGAGTGGGATTGAGGGAGCGGTGGTGCTGGAGGCGCTGGTTAATACCTCCGGCCAGGTCAACGACCTGCGGGTAGCCAGTGGAAACTCCCTGCTGGCAGCCGCTGCGTTGCGTGCCGTCCGGCAATGGCGCTATCTTCCGTCCCGCCTCAATGGTAAGCCCGTGGAAGTGCCAATCCGCATCACGCTCAATTTTGAGCTCAGCAAATAATTCTAGAAAGTTCGTTGCCTTCCAGAGACGTAACAAGCCAGGAAGGTGTGGCGTGAAAAAACCCTATGTTCGATAGAGACCCTTGGCATCAGGAGTTCGCCAAAAATGGAAACGCCGCCTTCATCAGGCGGCGATCTCGCAGGAGACTTTAGTTCGGAACTGACGTCCCGCACATCGAGTGGTTCGCACTCGTGGCACCGCGGCGTCTCCTTGCCCGGTTGCCGGGCCCGACGCTTGGCCGAGCCGCTCCTGATGCGGGGAGCAGAATAGAGCAGACGGCCAGTGGTGTCAACCGCAGCGCAGAAAAAAGGTGGCCCACACACCTTTCTCTCCTAGGCTGCCTGTTCGGCGCTTCCCTGCTGTAGCAGCCGATGGATCTCGGCCATCAGCTTTTCTGGTTCTTGCGGCTTGGGCAGCAGCAGATCGGCATAATCGGCCGCCTGGGCAGCTTCAGGGTCTCCGGAAAGCACCACGACGGGCAACCGCGGCAACAACCGCTTCAAAGCCGGGCCAAGTTCACGCCCTCCGCCGGGCAGATTGTAGTCGGTGATCACCAGATCCACCGGCTTTGACTTCACCAGTTGCAGCGCGCTACTGGCGCTGCTGGCGCCCAGCACGGAGTAGTCATGCTGCTCGAGGATGCGCGTCAGGGTGAGGAGCATGAGAGCGTTATCGTCCACAATGAGAATGCTTGGCTGGGGCACGAAGAACCTCTTTTCCCGTCCGGTGGACGCCGGCTCACCGATGGGAACCAAGGCACAGCGTAGATCGGACTTCGGGATTTAGCAGTAGGAGGCAGGGCAGGCGACACGGGGTTGCCTAGAGATATCAATAGAAATCAAGCGATATCCGGTTAACTTGAAAGCTGGCGTTCGAGGCTGGCGGCCAGGCTTTTCTCAGCCGGCTCCTCCCAGGCTGGACTGCAAGCCGAAAGAGTGCCGGACATCGGCGCCCCTTACCCAGAAAATCACATCTTCGGCAATATTCGTGGCGTGGTCGGCCACCCTCTCCAGGTTGCGCGCAATCAGCAGCGCATCCAACGCCTGACGGGTGACCGCCGGGTTCTGATTCATAGTGCGCACCAGGGAGATGAAAGCCTCGTCGCGCATACGGTCCACAACATTGTCCATCTCCAGCACCGCCTGTGCCAGCTCCGCTTTGCCTTCGATGAAGGACTCCAGGGCGCGCTGTACCATAGCCGCCGCCGCCGAGGCCATGCGCGGCACGTCCACCGGCAGCTCGGCCGCCGGTAATTCCATCATGTCCATCACCCGCTCGGCGATGTTCACCGCCTGGTCTCCCACGCGCTCCAGGTCGGCGTTGATCTTCACCACGGCAAGGATGAAGCGCAGGTCAACGGCCATGGGTTGCTGCATGGCCAGCAGATCCAAGGCGATGCCGTCAATTTCGCGTTCGGCGGCGTTGATAAGGGATTCGTTCTCCAGCACGCGGTGGCACAGTGTGAGGTCGCGCTGGCGATATGCCTGACAGGCGCGGTCCACCGCCTGCTCCGCCATCCCGCCCATCTTCAGCAGCTTTTCACGCAGCTCGTCGAGCCCGTGTTGGAATCGTGTACGCATCAGCCAAACCTGCCTGTGATGTAGTCCTCTGTACGCTTGTCAGAGGGATTAGTAAAGATTTTTTCCGTCTTATCGAATTCGATCAGCTTGCCCAACAGGAAAAATCCGGTGAACTCTGCCACCCTCGCCGCCTGCTGCATGTTGTGGGTGACAATCACAATCGTGTAGTTCTCTTTGAGCTGAAAAATGAGGTCCTCAATTTTTCCAGTGGAGATGGGATCCAACGCCGAAGCAGGCTCATCCATGAGCAAGACGTTGGGCTCCACGGCCAGGGCGCGGGCAATACATAGGCGCTGCTGCTGGCCGCCGGAAAGATTGGCTCCCGACTTTTTTTTCAGTGCATCCTTCACCTCGTCCCAGAGCGCTGACATGCGCAGGGACCGCTCCACGATCTCATCCAGCTTGCCCTTGTCGCGAAAACCGTTCAGCTTGAGGCCCGCGGCCACATTGTCGTAAATGGACATGGCGGGAAATGGGTTCGGCTTCTGGAACACCATTCCTACATGCCGACGTACCTGCACCGCCGGTGTTCCGTTGCCGTACACGTCCATTTCTCCAATGCGCACCTTACCGCTCACGCGTGTTTCCGGCAGAGTCTCGTGCATACGGTTTATGCAGCGCACAAAGGTGGATTTGCCGCAGCCCGAGGGGCCGATGATGGCGGTGGCGTGATTGGGCGCAATGCGCATGGCGATGTCGTGCAGCGCCTGGGTGGCGCCGAACCAGGCGTTCAGGCCTTCGACCTCGATGCCGACGCCCATGCTAGGCGGCTCCTTTCATCATGCCCCGGCTGGCGATAAGGCGCACCACGGCGATGGTGCCCACAATGAGCACAATCAGCACCAGCGCACCAGCCCACGCCTGCCGGTGCCACTCATCGTAGGGGGAAATTGCGTAAACAAAAATCTGCAGCGGAAGGGCAGCGATGGGCTGGTTGAGGTTGGCGCTCCAGAACTGGCTGCCGAAGGCGGTAAACAGCAGAGGCGCGGTCTCGCCGGCCACGCGCGCGAAAGCCAGCATGATGCCGGTAATGATGCCTGCCGCGGCGGTACGCAGCGTAATCGAAACGGTGGTGCGCCAGCGCGATACGCCCAGGCCCAGCGCCCCCTCGCGCACCGAGCGCGGCACCAGCAGCAGCATCTCCTCGGTGGCCCGGCTGATGGTTGGAATCATCATGATGCCCAGGGCCACGCCCCCGGCCAGCGCCGAAAAATGCCTCTGGCGCAGCACTACCAGGGAATAGGCGACAATTCCAATGACGATAGAGGGAACTCCATTGAGCACATCGGCAGTGAAGCGGATGGTGTCGCCGAAGCGGTTGCGCCCGTATTCGGAAAGAAAGACGCCGGCGCCGATCCCCAGCGGCACGCCGAAAACGCTGGCAATAACCAGGATCATGCCGGTGCCCAGGATGGCATTGGCCATTCCGCCCCCGGGCACGCCCACGGGAGTGGGGGTTCGCGTCAGAAAGGCCCAATTGATGGAACCCAGGCCGCGCTGCACCAGGTAAACGAAAATTGCAGCCAGGGGCAGAAGTACCAGCAGCACGGCAGCTACTGCCCCCGCCGTCGCGAAATGGTCCTTCAAACGACGAAGCCATGAGACCCCGTCCGGCATCGTCCCCATCTCAATGCTATTGCGCATGCACCCTCGCGGGAAGGCCACGCGTGACGCTCCACACCAACAGGCGGGCGAGTGCGTTTACCACAATGGTGACCAGGAATAGCGCCAGGCCGATCTCAACGAGAGCGCTGAGATAGAGACTACCGGTGGCTTCGGTGAATTCGTTGGCCAAGACGCTGGCCATGGTGTAGCCGGGCGCCAGCAGGGACTTAGCGATTTCCGGGCGGTTGCCGATGACCATGGTGACGGCCATGGTTTCGCCCAAGGCGCGACCCAATCCCAGGATGATGGCGCCCAGAATACCGGCACGCGCATTGCGCAAGACGCCTACGCGAATCATTTCCCAGCGCGTGGCGCCCAGGGCGAGCGCGGCTTCGCGCTGGTTGCGTGGCACCGCGCTCAGTACCTCACGCGTGAGCGCAGAGATGATAGGAACCACCATGACCGCCAGCACAATTCCCGCGGCGAGCATGCCGATGCCGTAGGGCGGTCCTTCGAACAACCCGGTCCAGCCCAGATAGCGCATCAGCCCGGGCTCTATGTAGAGGCGCAGGATAGGCACCAGCACAAAAATCGCCCACAGCCCGTAGATGACACTAGGAATGGCCGCCAGCAACTCGGTAGAGAAAGAAAGAGCACCCCGCAAACCCTGGGGGCACATTTCCGTGATGAACACGGCCACTCCCAGTCCCAGCGGCACGGCGATTACCAGGGCAACGATCGAGGAGACGATTGTGCCGTAGATAAAGGGCAGCGCCCCAAACACATCATTGACCGGGTCCCAGGTGTTACCAGAAAAAAATTTCCAGCCAAACTGATGTAGGGAGAGCCAGGAATTGGCGACCAATTCGTAGAAAATCAGGCCCAGCAGCACGGCCACGCTCAGGCCGCATGCCATCATGGCATAATGGAAAAGCTCATCGGGAAGCCTGCCGCCAACATCTTCGAGCAATTGCGTCCGCTCTGGAACACTCGGACCTGGCGCCGGTGCTGCCGTGGCTTCAGAAGCCTCGGGCCGAGCCTGCGGCGGACGTGGGATCAGACGTGGAATGCCCATAAATCCCCACCCTCAACCTAACAAAGCTTTGTTACAGGAGTGTTACAAGAGAAACCAGTGGTCAGGAATCAGGAGTCAGCGGAAACGGTAGCTGGAAGTTGGTAGTTGGTGCCGATTGGGGTCACAAGCGACGAAGTACCAGCTAATTTCATGCTGACTACTAACTCCTGGTAGCTGACTGCTGAAAGAGAACGGGCGCCGGCTGGTTGGCCAAGCGCCTGTTCTGGCCGTGCGTTAGAACGAAAACTCCATGTTAAGGAATATGGACTGCACATCCGGCGGAACCGCCTTGGCGATTCCGGCAGGATTGGCAGCCGCCAGTTTCGAACTGAATTGCGCCAGACTACTAGCCGGGTAAGTGAATTGGCTGTAGCGGTAGAACACGTTCTGGCTGTCCACCGCAAAGCGCAGGTGTTTGTTATAGGTGTAGTTGACCCCGAGGATCAACCGATGAAAATCAATGGGGTCCTTGGGAATGTTGGTGTTCGGCTGAAAGAATTCATACATCCCGAACAAGGTGAACTTGGTATTGGGGATGTCGGCGTGACCGAAAAGGTCAAATCCTTTCTGGCGGGTATGGGTCCCTGACAGAATCGCGGTTGCCAAATCGGTCAACCCGGCAAACTCGGTGGTGCCCAGGCCAAAGGCGTCTTGTGGCCCGGCGCCGGAGAACAGGTTGCTCAGGCTGAAGGCGTTCCGTCCAAAGTCGTACTCCGCTGCCAGTTGATAGCCATTATGCGGGCTGGTGTAGTGGACCAGGCCAGCCATGCGCTCCACCACGTGATTGGAGGTGTCAGGCGGAACATTGCCGTACCCGTAGTCCACGAACCCGGTTATGCCCAGTCCTTCGTATTTGGATGAAGCTCCGAAAGGGTAAAAAGAGACGCGGGCCATTCCGGTCTTGGTTTCCGACTGGTTGAACTGGTGGAAGTTGGCGTCGTTGAAGATCCCGATCTGATATTCAACGTACTGCTTGCCATTTACCTTGATAGGTCCGTTGATGGAGGCGCCGGTGTACGTGGAACTCAAACTCAGGTAGTTCCAGGGCACCAGGTTCACATAGCGGTAGCCGTACAACCCTTCTTCCCAGTCCACCAGTGGGTTCATCTGCTGGCCAAAGCGGATGTTGTCATCGTGGAAAGCTTCGCTGCCCCTAAACGCGTTCATTTCCGCGTAACCATACTTGAGGCGGAAGGTAAGGTTGCCGTCGGCGGAAGCTGGAACGGCGCTCACCTTGCCAACCTTGTCGTTAGTCACCCCGGCAAACTGGCGGTAGATATTGGGGGTGATTCGAAAGCTGATGAAATCGTTGGGGCTGTAAACCATGTTCAGGTAGGTTCGACTAACCTCGAAGGCGCTGTAATTGTCATTGCCCGCGCCGGCGAAGTTGGTCTGGGTCAAGAACTGGGGGCCGAACCCGGTTTTGTAGTAGTAGGCGTAATCTGCGTATGCCAAAGCGCCAATTTTTATTTTTCCGCTGGCCAGTTCGATGGAATCGCTGGCCTGCTGCTTGGGAGCACTTCCCGCCGCTTGCCCTTCTGAAAGTTCGGCAATTTTCGGCGCTGCGGAACTGGAAGCCGCTTCTGCCGACGGTATGACGGGCGTGGTGCTGGCCACCTGTCCCAGGTTGGGCGCTTGCTGAGACGGCTGGCTGGCAGCCTGCGTTGGCTGCGCAGACCAGTTCCCATTCTGGGTTTGTTTCATGGCCTGGCTCAGCCGCTCCAGCACTTCCTGCTGCTGCTTGATCTGCCGCTGTTGGGCAGCAATTTGCAGTTGCTGCGCCGCCAGCGCCTCCCGCAGTTGTTTCACGTCGTTCTCAGTAATTCCGGCCGGCGTGTTGCTTGTTTCCGATGCCAGCTTGGCGGAACTGCCACTCTGCGCCCAACCCAGCGCGGAAAGCAGCAGTACTGCGGCACACCACCTCAGAACAGGCTTCATATTGTGTTTTCGCTCTCCTGTGCAATGCAGTTACATCTCTAACGGAATGCACGCTGGTCGAACTTCTTGCCAACCGAAAACCTCGTCGACAGTTCTAATTTTGTAGAGTTACAGCTGTATTACAGGTCTGTGAATATTTGATTACAGGTGGTAAGCAAAAAACCGGCGCCTTATTTGAGCGGGGCGCCGGCGGCAGTCATTTGCGAAAGCAGGTTCTGGTCCAGGGAAGAAAGCGAAGAAGGAAGAGGAGAATAGTCTAACCCCTGCGAAAGCTGCTGCCCATCGGTCAGGATGTACTGCACAAAATCCTTCAGCTGCTGCCGCTTGGCACGATCAGCGCCATCTTTAGGAATGATCAGGAAAGTAAGGCCGCTGATGGGATAGGCAGCGGCTGCCGAAGCCGGGGGGTCTACAATGGGCTGGCGCACGTCCTGCCCGAGCTCCGTCTGGAAAGCAGCGATGGCGGCGGTGGCGCCGGCGGCGCTCGGAGCCACAAACTTGCCTGCTTTATTTTCCACCAGCGCCACCGGAAGGTGGTTCTGCGTGGCATAGGACAGTTCTACATAGCCGACTGCGCCCGGCGTCTGCTTCACCACTCCGGTGACGCCTTCACTGCCCTTGCCGCCGAGGCCTACGGGCCAGTTCACAGAGATGCTCGCGCCCACCTTCTTAGCCCAATCCGGGTTCACAGCGGCCAAGTAGGTGGTGAAAATTCCGGTAGTGCCGCTGCCGTCAGAGCGATGCACGACCGCGATGGCTGTGTTGGGCAGCTTCACTCCGGGATTTGCTTTAACGATGGCGGGATCGTGCCAGTTCTTGACCGTGCCCAGATAGATGCCGGAGAGCGTCGCTGCAGTCAGTTTTAGCGGTTCTTTGAGATCGGGTAAGTTATAAGTGATGCACACCGGGCCCGCGCTTTCCGGGACCTGAATGACCGGTGGCATGGACTTCAACTTTTCGTCGTTCAAGGCCACGTCGCTGGCGCCGAAATCTACCGTGCCCGCCTTCACCTGCTGAATGCCGGCGCCGCTGCCGATGGATTGATAATTGATTTGCACGCTGGGATGAACCTGTTGAAAGTTGGCTGTCCAGCGGGTCATGATGGGGTTGATAAAGGTGCTGCCCGCTCCCACCAGGCTGATCGTTTCGCTGGCACCCTGGCCCGACTTCGATGTGCAACCGGCGGCGAAAAAGGCGAACGCAGCGAGCACACTCCAGAACAGACGTGATTGCCGTTTCATTCTTCAGTTCTCCTCAAGTTCTCCACCCGGCCCAGCCCGAAACCGTAGATGCAACAACATTTACGGGTGTCTGACTGCAATGTAGAGACGGCAGATTACGAACGTGTAAACATCAGGTTAAAAATTGGTTACAGACCCAGACATGGCGGTTCACGAACTTGGATTTAATGTGCAAATCGTGAACACCCCGGACCGGGCGTGTCCTGGCAATCTCTCCGCGAGAGCATCCTAAGTTATAGGAGTGAAATGGGTTGCGGCAGATCACAGACAATTTCGGCGTTGGCTGAGATCCTGCTCTGGTCGAGGTTGTGACGTGGTCTACACAATTCGGCTCTGTGCGCCGTGTGGCGAGTGTGCTGGCGGCGGCGTTTGTCTCCGCTGTTCCCGCACATGCGGCTAAGAATTCTGCTCCGGCGCAAGTCATGATGGTTGCCACCATGCCGCCGACCTTCTCCTTTCAGGCGGTTCCGGCCAGCGTGGCCGGCGCCAGCGGCACGGTGCAAGTGCAGAGCGGAAGAGATGGACGTTTGCTGATCCACGGCCAGCTCCGCGGCGAAGGTGGCGCGGCCGTGGTGCGCATCCCAGTTTCTCTGGCAGCGAACACGCGCAGTTTTTTGGTGCGGGCACTGGCAGAAGGCGCTACTTCTCAGGCGACCATCTATTTAGAGAGTCCGGAGATTATGGCGCGGCGCATGCCCATGCGCGGCGCAGCAACTCTGGCAATGGGGATGGCCAAGAATCGCGGCGACAAGTTCTTCGCTCTCAACCAGCCGCTGCATTCCACATTGGAAATCGTTATTGAAAATCTTCCTTCAGGTGAGATACGCAATTTCCGCATCGCCCTGACGATGCGCGAGCTCGGCTACTAGAAGCCGCAAGCGATGCAGGCTTTTCTCATGAATATCTGCTACTTGGGTTTAACCGCTCCGGCCCGGCGTAACGTAATCAACACCTCGCTCGCCACTTCCTCGCGCATTGCGGTTATGCTCGAAGGACACGAAACGGCCTCGTACGGCAGCGGATTTACAAAATCAGCGAAGGAAACCTGCATGGGGTAACTCCCCGACCGCCTTTTGCGCACCAGGAACTGGCCTGCGGCGTTGGTCAACAGCACTTCGCCATCCACGCGCACAGCCGCGCCTGCAATGGCGTTACCCTGTTCATCCACCACCCGGCCGCGGATCACATAGCGGGGCAGCCGGAAACCGCTGGAGCCGTTCACGCCGAGAAAGCGCGAGGCGCCGTAGAGCATGCTGCTGCCGGCCACCGAGTACTTGGTTTTGCCGTCTGGTCCGAGAAAACTCTGGCCGTCGAGCTCAATGCCGCCGAGTGGCCGCAACTGCAGCGTAACGGCAATTCCCTGCTTGAAGGGCTGGATCAGGAAGGGTACATACACCGTCTGGTAGTCCACTCCCACCGTAAAGTGATTGGAAAAATAATTTCCGCCGAAGGAAACCGTTGTTTGCCCCTGGGACGAGCCGATGATCTGCAGCAGGCTGAGCCGGGGCGAAACAGTCTCGCGCAGGATGCCGGAAATCATGCTGGAAAGTTGCCGGTCGGTCTGGGAGCGGCTGCGAAAGTAGTTGATGCCGGTATCCAGCCAGTGGGTAACTGGGCGGTCCGCCCACAAAGCTTCACCGGTGGTTTTTTTTCCCTGCAGCAACGATTCGAACAGGCCGCCACCCCAGCGGAACTGCCGGAAGTCGAATCCTCCCTGCAACTGGTCCACCGTGGCGCGCACAAAGGGCAGACTGGCGTTGAATTGAGGCTGCAACAGGTTCTGGTGCCCGGCGACAAACACCATGCCGCTGCGCGGCTTCATGGTGGCCAGAATATTCCCACCTGTGTACTCCGAGTTGATGGGCTGGGGCACGGTCACGCGCCGGAAGCGGTCGCCCGCCCCGATATACGCGGCCTTCAGCTCAAGCCAGTTCAACTTCACTTCCAGGCTACCGGCGCCGTAGCCCTGATTGGAGCCAACTCCCCCGGCAGCGCCCAGAGTGACTCCAGAATGGGGCTGAATGCTGAAGCCGTTAATCGCGGTCTGCTGCTCGGAAAATACTTCGCGAGAGTAGAAATGGAGGTGATGGGAAATCGCTTTATCCACAAAGAGCATGCCGGCCGGCGTATCGGCTGTGGCGGCCTGAAAAAAGGGCGTGCCTCCTCCCACGGCGGTGGCTCCGCCGAAGGCCATCAGGTCATAGCTCCCACGGTGCGTGCTGAAGGAGGCGCCACGGGCCAGCAGAAACTGATTGCTGCTGAAAATATCGGTGGGCAGGTCCAGCGTGATGGGCTCATCACCGAGACTCACAATTCCCGAATGCAATTTGGCGGAGGCCCGAGTGCCCAGCAGGAAGTCTCCTCCCAGTTCGCCCCCTCCTACGTATCCCTGATAATTGCCGCTTTGCACCTGAAGAGAGGCCCCATTGGCGTCGTAGAGGTCAGAGGAGCCCCCGCCGACCGTGATGAGCTGCGCCCGGCATGACGACACACAAGCCAGCCACAACAGCCAGGTGGCGGCTGCCAGGGCGAGCGAAGTGGGGAGCTTGCACATTTTCAGCCGTCGGCATCACGGGGTGGCGCCCTGAACCTCCGTTTCCATTGTGAAACGATCGAAATGCAGCACGACTTTGCTGGGTACGGTGGCCGCCTGCCACGGTATTTCCACCTGGCGTTCACTGTTGGGAAAAAGTGGGAAGCCGCCTTGCGAGGCCCTGGTCTTGCGGCCTTGCACGTCTGTCTCCAGCACCCGCCCGAAGGCATCGCCGGAGTTGGCCACGCGAACCACAACCTTCTTCGCCTGCGGCAGGTATTGGGCGCGCACAATGCTCAGCTCCGCTTTCTGCAGCCGCTGCTTGGGCAGCAGATAAATGGTGTGCGGCAGCTGCACCTGGATCATGAAGCCTTCCGGCGTGCGCTCGCGAAATCCGGAAAAGGCCGCGTAGAGCACACACCATGCGGGCAGTTTGTCGGACCAAGCCTGGTAGAAAACGAAATGGCTCTGCCGCGGCGGGATGCGGAACGACATCTCGGAAAGGTTCAGGTGGATGTCGCCATCCAGGGGCCGATAAGAAATTGCGCCGGTAGACGAAACGGTAAAGCTTTTCCCTTCCAGCGTGACGTTCAGTGGCTGCAGCGAATCGTTGTAGTATTCGATTTTGCCGCTGGCCCTCCGGCCCGCGGCCTTGACCACGTTCTCGTCAATCAGGGGGCGCACCGTCTGCGCCTGCACGACCGCGCTAAAAACAAAAGTCAGGCAGAACGTAGCCAACAAGCTCCGCTCTGCCGTACTCCGGTTCCCTGCCCTCGCCCTGAGAGTCATGTATCGCCTGCCCACTTGTGCCTGGTTGGTAAACTACGGCGTCGTCTGCGCCTGGATATTGAGCACTCCGGTGTAACTGTCCGCGGGAAGTTGCGGCACTACAGTAGTGTCAATCTGGTAAGCAAGGGTGTCCGTTCGCGTACCGTTAACGTTGCTGTTGCCGGTGATGCTGGTGGTCCCGATCTGCAGGCCAGAGGCAGCTGCGTTGAACGGGCTCACGCTGGTGCAAGGATTGAATGCCCCGGCGCCGTTCACCTGGATCTTGACGGCCGAGGAAGGAATGGTGACGGTGTTGCCGGCGGTCACCGGATTCAGGGCGGCTGCGGCGCTGGTGAAATAGGCCCAGATTGAGATGTTGTTCCTGCCCGGCTTCAGCGACCAGGAAGTAACAACGGTTGAGGTGCCGCTGCCGTTGTTGGCGGCGGTGTTCGGCGCCAGCGTGAAATTGATGCTGGTACCCGAAGTTACGGTCACGGTGAGCGACTCGTTCAGCGTGGCGTTGAGGGCGACTGTGGCGATGTTGGAGTTGCCCGGGGCCGCTGTGGCAATGCCCGCCGACATCAAAACTGCAATCGCAACCGCCGAAAAAAAGACAAAGCTCTGCAAATGTCCCTTCATGGCTGTTTCCTAGTGTGGAACGGCGAAACTGAGGATTCGCCTGGGTCGTCCAAACCTGGGACAAATGTCCAAATTTGGGACGCCAAGCCAGTATTCTCAGCGGGCAGTAAGCCGTCGAGATTACCAACGTCATCTCGAGCCGCAGATGTCACCTCCTGGTCAACAGAAAATCTCACCGCCGAGCACGCCGAGACCGCGATGTGAAAATATGGGTCATCTCCGCCTTTCTGCGTCTCGGCAGTAGCAGAAAATGGACCCAGAGCTGGTGTCACCATCTTCTGTGACCTCTGGACTTTTCCTGGCAGGTCCCGGGCCCCAAGCTGCTGCTAACGATTGGCGGAAGGAGAATCGCCGCTGATCGACAGTGCAGCCGTTGTCCTGTTCGTGGTTTGACTGGCAGCCGTGCTCCAGGGCTGGAGCAAGAGCACACTGGGCGGACGCGTGGTTGGCGTGAGCCTTCTAATCGCCTTCGGCTTCGCCGCAGCCTGGGGGATCCGGAGCCTTGCCCGCTAAGCTGACGCCTGTCCGTTCTATAATTTGCAGCTGCGAGACTTTCGATGCTGCAGATGCACAGTTTTGAACTGTTTCTGGCGGCGGCGCTAGTGTTGGCCATCACTCCCGGCCCAGGCATCTTCTACGTGCTCACCCGCACTCTGGCTGGTGGCCGCCGCGATGGCTTTCTCTCCGCTGGCGGAACTCTGTTGGGCGGCATGTTTCACGTCTTCGCCGCCGCCCTGGGCGTCTCCGCCATACTGGCCGCCTCCGCCCTGGCCTTTGCCGTGGTCAAGTACGCGGGCGCGGCCTACCTGATTTACCTCGGCATTCGCATGATCCGCTCCCGAGACTTCGGTCTCAAAGTGGCGCAACGCTCGGCCCTCAAGGGAACTTTCCGCCAGGGCATCGCCACAGAAGTTCTAAACCCTAAGACAGCGCTCTTTTTTCTCTCCTTTATCCCTCAGTTTATTCACCCCGAGCGCGGGCACGTGTTCGCGCAGTTCGTCACTCTGGGAGTTATCTCGGTAGGCTTGAATACGTCGGTGGATATTGCGGTCGCATTCCTGGCGGGCGCGCTGGGCAGCAGGCTGCGACAGAGTACGCGCCTGATTCGCCGTCAGCGCGTCGCCTCAGGTTTGGCAATGATTAGTTTGGGTGTTTACGTGGCGGCGGCAGGCGACGCCTGATAACGCGAAGGGCTGCGATTGCGGCGCCGGCGAATGGGCGGGGAACCGCGCAACCGCCGAACGGGTGGGCTTCAGGCTGCCCGCACTGAACTCGCCACCGGGTGCTCGCGCAGCAGTGACTCCAGGTGCTTCCCCAGCGCCAGCTCCATATCGGCCTTCGCCTGGGCAAAGCTGTCCGCCCGAATGAAAACCGCCACCGCCTCGGCACTGCCGTTCCAACCGTTGTCGTCCAGCCAGAACTTGCATTCGATGCTGAGGCAAGGTGTCACCCTGAGCGCAACCGCGTGATTCGGCATGGCGCCTCCCCAGAATGGATTGTTGCATTATGCCACAGCTTGCGGCAAGCAGCCCATGAAGTGGCGTAGAACCCCGGGTCCTTTAGCCTCAGTCGATGTGCAATATGGATTTAATCGTCTGCTGTCATCCTGCGGTTCCAGGTTTGCGGACTCGAAAAGAACGTCCGCCCCGCCTCATGCTGATCGAGCACGCCTCTGTGACTTTCCTAAGGATTTTTAATAAGTCGCATCCTGTATACATATTATGAGGCATCACCCGATAGTGCCATTCACAAACAGTTGGTAATGCCACACAATGGTAACAATGAGCAGCACAGCCATTGCGCCCAAGCAGAAAGTATCCGCGCTCCCCTTGATCGCAACGGTTCCCGGCTATGAAGATACGCTGCCCCTTCCCAAACCTCTCACTATTCCAGCCCGCTTTATCGCCTTCGTGTCCAGGCCCTGGGTAGACAAAATTATCGCAATCACTGTTTCTGTCCCGGCTTTTTGGGTGGCGTATGACTGTTACATGGCCGGCCTGATGGATATTCCGCGAGCCCTGTTCTTCGTCCAGGCGGCATTGTTCGTTCTAACCATGCTGGTTCGCAGAAATCCGGTCAGAGTTTCTACCAATCCCTGGTTCTGGCTCGTGGCTTCCATCAATACCTACTACAACTTGTTAACCGCAGGGCTGCTGCGCGGCGGCGTACACGTCGCTCCTGTTTCGCTTATCAACTTCCTGGCCATATTCGGCATTTGGGTGGCCATTTTCGCCCGCCTCAGCCTGGGCCGAAACATCGGCCTGGTTCCCGCCCAGCGCAAGATTGTAACCAGCGGAATGTACCGTTACATGCGCCATCCGATCTATTCCGGCTATTTCTTGTGCGCCATCAGCTGGGGGCTGTCCTGTTTTTCGTTCATCAATGCGCTGGTCATTGCCATGGGTTGCCTGATGTTTGTGATTAAGACGCTGATGGAAGAATCGTTCCTCTCTGCGGACCCCGAATACGCCGCTTACATGAAGCGTGTGCGCTGGCGCTGGTTCCCGGGACTGGCGTAGCCGCGCACACTCCGTACCGACCAATTTGAATCACCAGCCTGCGTTCAATCATCAAAACCAGCAAGCCAGAAGGACGGCCGTGAACTACTCGAAAAAACTCGAAGACGAGCTCTGCACGTGGCCGCGTATTTCGGCTCACCCGCACCGGTTTGGCGGACGCGAATTCCGCTTCGGCACAGCGGAAATGGGCCATGTGCACACGGGCGGCATTGTTGACATTCCTTTCACGCGCGCAGTTCACGATGTTCTCCTGGAGCGAGGTCTTGCGGACGAGCATCGCTGGGTTCCTGAGTCCGGATGGATAACCTTTTGGATTCGCAGCGAACAGGACCTGGACCACGCGTTGTGGCTGTTTCGGCTGTCGTATCTGCGCTATGCGCTCCGGGCGGCCAGAGATCCTCAAGCTTTGCTGGAGCAGGAGAGCGAACGGTTGCATCTGAGCTCTGAATTGAGGTTTCTACTCGAGCAGCACATACCAGCAAATCACAGCCCGGCGCCGCGGGTTGTGTCCTAGCTCCAGAGTTGCGATTTACGGTGCATCTGCGCAGAACCGCGCCCTGTGTGTTCGGCGGTGTAGAAGAAGCCCGATCTTCGGATTCCTTGGACGCGAAGGAAACGTATGTGTGGTGAGCGCGGCAGGATTCGAACCTGCGACCCATGCCTTAAAAGGGCATTGCTCTACCAACTGAGCTACGCGCCCACACATATTTGAATCTACCATAACCGGCGACGCCGCCCACTTCACCCGGAGAACCTCTCATTCTGCCAGCGCGCCCGGCGGACTCACTCTGCCGGGGCCAACGGCGGGATCAATCGATGCCATCGCCGTGTCTGGTATCGATGCAGGTATTCGCGGTATGCTGCACCCCTGTTAGGTACAGAGCCGGTATTTGGGTAGCCAAGCATTGCGGCGAAGGGCAGCGGACTGGAGCTGTTGCCAGCCAGCGTATTAGGTTCGTTATCCTTGGCCCAACCTGCAAGGTAGATGAAGAAGTCGCGCCCCCAGCCCCGGTGCAGCGGCGGCAGGGCGGCCGCATCAAAGCTCGCGGTCAGTTCGTCCCCCGGTGCCATCACCACCAGCTCATCATCGCTCCGGGATACCAGAGACCGGACATCACCGTATCGCGTGTAGGTTCCGGGCGCCGGGTCCCAGGGCGCGGAGGTGTCCAGTTCGGTGTAGCTAACTTCATCTGGCCTGACCCGGGCGGGATCGGGATGGGGCGTGCTGAATCCGCGATAGTGCAGGTCGGCGCTGAGTAGCGGCACCTCACCGGTAGGCCGCACCGGCCGGCCATCGTTTGTGAAGAAAGCTCGGTCCCAGTAAAGACACAAGTTGGTCACAATGCGCACGTGGTGGTCGGCGGACAAGAATTTACCGGTCAGATCCACGCGCATGGCGCGGTTGGTGCCGCTGGGCAGGCCCATATCGGCCACCACTGTCATCCATTGGCCGTGCACATCGCGCACCTGCAGGTAAGGTCCCACTATCTTCGTCCCCTGCGAAGCCAGCGCCTGGGCGCTGTTGGAATCGGGCCACAGCACCCAGCCTTGCAGCCATAGGGCAACGTGTTCCGTTTTGGAAAACGTGCCCAAGTCTAACGTCAGGGTATGAAGGCTGGCGAGGCCGGGGATGCGTTGGCGCTGAAAGCCGCCCACGTACCGGCCATCCGCCCAAAGCAGCAGCGGCAATACGTCGTGCCCCTCATCATCCAAGGCCGAAACCGGGGCATGCTGGTCACGCACTGCAAACAAGGCGGTAGCCTGCGGCCCAGAACCATAGATTTCGTTGCCGTAGATCTCATGTCCGGCAGGATGGTCCACCGCCAGCAGCTTTATTTCGTCGAAGTAATCCACCTCGCGCATCTCGTCCGTGAAGCGAAGCAGATAGCGCCCGTTCCCCGGCTGCAGCGTGTGCGGCAGGCGCACAAACTCCTGGGGATTGGGCTCGGCCAGTGAGCCGTCGGGCTGCAGTTCCCCCAAAGGCGCCGCACCCAAAACGTCGGTTACGAAGGCGAATTTCTGCCCATCCCAGGCGTACAGAAATGGACAGGAACTGGCCAGCCGCTCCGATTCGCGAATGCGCACCGTCTTGTCCGTAGCCACGTTCAACGCGTTCTGCACAAGAGCGTTCGGCCAGGTCACACGTACGACATCCACATGCGGCAGGGTGCCGGTAAAAACCCGCACCGGCGAGTGCGTGACCATCAACTTGTGGTAGAAGTTTCCGGCCTTCACCTCCACCACTGCCCCAATGCCCTTCTGATTGCTCTTTTCGCCCGCCAAGGCAATCTGCACCCAATTTGGCGAAGGACTCTGCCGGCGCCGCAGCTCGAGCCCCACACCTCCGCCAGCGGCCAGAAGGTCCAGTTCGCCCGGGTGACGCAGCCAAGCGGGTACTATGCTGGAGTAGGCCACAGTTGAGGAACTCAGGCTGAACGGCGCTTCGCGAAAAACGCCACCCCGATTGAGCAACAGGCGCCACTTCCCCTGCGCATCCACAGCCAGCAGGTCGTCGAAGCCGTCGCCATCGAAGTCGGCCATTGTGCCGCGTGAGGCAAACTTGGCTTTTGGTGCCGTTATCGGCGGCAAGCCCTTCAGCGCGCTAAAATTCGCGTTCCCGCGATTCAGCAACACCTGCGGCCCATTCGCCGTCCACAGCACCTGGTCGAATTTGCCGTCATGGTTAAAATCGGCAACCTGCGCCTGCGTGGCGGCAACTTGCAGGCTGGGCTCGCGGCGTGGGCTGAAGCGTGCGCCTCCGCGATTTATGTACAACAGTGGCGGGCCGTCATCGCGCAGCACCAGGAGATCGGCGAACGGATCGTCATTAAAATTGGCGAACAGCGCGCCTCGTGCCTGCCCGACAGCCCCCACCCCAGCGGTTTTGGTTATGTTTGTGAAAGTTCCGTCTCCGTTGTTGCGAAAAAGATGACTGGTGGCGCCGGCGAAATCCTGGGGGAAGCGAAAGCTGGCCTCGTGCGGCGGATGATCCAAGTCGGTGTACACGCTGACGAACAGGTCGAGCAGCCCGTCATTGTCTGCATCGAAGAACAAGGCCTGGGTAGCCAGCTCACCGGCTTTGCCCTCGAGATGATCAGCGGCGGTTCTATCTATAAACGTGCCATTACCCTGGTTGTGATACACGCGCACCCCGCCCAGGCCGGCAACGATCAGGCTCAAGTGCCCGCTGTTGTCATAATCGGTAAAAGTAGCCGAAACACTGCCCCCCGGCCCGCCCACGCCGGCCTTGCCGGTCACGTCTGTAAAACTTCCGTCCGCCTCCTGGTGAAGCAGGCGGTTTGTGCCCGCGGGATTTACAACGTAGAGGTCGGGCCGGCCGTCGCTGTCATAATCTCCCACCGCCACCGACGTTCCAAACAGCGGCATCAGATGCTTACGCGCATATTCCAGGCTATAGTTGGCGGCCGCGATCGCCGCCGGCGCTTCGGGCAATGGCTGCGGTAGCGCGCTGGCGAGTTCGGCGCCGACATCCGCGAAGACGACTTGGGGCAATGGCGCATCCTTTTTCGCCACGAGCGAAGGCGGCGGCGCAAGCGCGGCGCCGTACTTCCCTGCTTCCAGAGCCGTAGCCTGCACCGAAATTCCGGGAACACGCCCGCGATACTTTTGGTAGACGGCCAGATATGTTTGCGCTTCCACCTGGCGCTTCAAACGCTCTAACACGGTAAAGCTGCGAAAAAGCGATGTGACATAAAAATTCTGGGCACGCTCGAAGCCCATGTTGTCCACGTGCTGAAAGGCGTCCAGCGCGGGCTCCAGCTTGTGCTGGTTCATCCGCACGGCACCGAGATTGAACCACGCTGCGGGATCGCGGGGGTCCTCTTCTGTCACACCTTTCAGCGCTGCCTCTGCATCCGCGTCTCGGCCTTCGCGTTTATAGAGAATGCCCAGGTTGTACTTCACGGCGGTGAGCTTTGGGTCTATTTGGTGAGCAGTATTGAACGACCCCAGCGCCTGGTCATAGCGGCCAAGCTGCATCTGCGACAGTCCCAGATCGAGATAATCTGTGGCAAGAGCGCGCCCGGTAGCCACAATCTTACCGAACTCTCCCTGCGCCTGAACATATTGCCCCTGCTCGTAATACGCCTTGCCCAGGTTGCGCGCGCTCTGCTGAATTTCCGATTCAGAACGCACTCGCTTCGGGCGTCCGAATGGCTCCATTGTTCTGCTTTGAGAACCGGCTGGCAGAAGCGCAATGGCCCCTACGACCATTGCGGCCAGGCTGCTAACGATTAGCTTCACTAGGCCCCTCATGCGTCTCATGTCGCGTCGTGGCGGAGGCCGCTTGCGCGCGCGGCACGACATTGATCCGGAACAAGCCGCCGCGGCGCTCCAGCCTGCCGGGCAGCAGGCCGGAAGTCAAATATATCTCGCGCTCTCCCTCACTTCCGGCTGGGGCCACAGAGGCGCCAACATAGTTCGCCGGGGTTGCAGAGGCCGGCAGCTCCGCCCAGGGTACAAACTTTCCCCGCACGTTGCGAAGCAGCGCGCTCGGCCCAAGCTGCTGCGCATCCGGCCCCCCGTCAGCCAGCAACAGATCAGGCCAGCCGTCCCCATCGAGGTCGGCCGCCACTGTCTGCATGACCGGGTAGCACTCGCTCACGCCCGCCTCGCTTGTGACCTCGCGGAATGTGCCGTCGCCCTGATTGTGGAACAAACGCGGTGTGGCACAATTCATCGGCGTTCGTGGCTGCAAGAACCAGCGCGCCGCGTCCTCCAGCGGGGCATGCGCGGTGACCAGTAAATCGGGCCGGCCGTCGCGGTCATAGTCAAAGAAAATGGAACTGTAGCCCTGGGCGCCAACGCCTGCCAGTCCAGCGCTCTGGGTCACATCCACGAACTTGCCGCCTCGGTTCCGAAACAGCCGCGCCGGCTGCCGCCAGAACTGCACGAACACGTCAGCATTGCCATCACCGTCGTAGTCGGCCACCGCGCAGTCCACCGCCGTTACGGCAGCCTCCAATCCCGAAGTGCTGGTCACGTTCATAAAGTGCATTCCATTATTCCGGAAGAGGCGTATGGAGCTGCCGGTTCCTGCGGCCCCCACCTCTAGCAGGTCCAGCCTGCTGCTGCCTGTGAACTTGCCGAAGCAGGCGCGCGTAGTTGAGCGCTTGCCCGTCAGCCCCATGGCGGCGGTCACGTCGGTGAAGGTGCCATCACCCTGGTTGCGATAGAGAAGATTTTGTCCTCTGCCGCTCCAACCCGGCCGCACCAGATAGAGATCAGGGCGTCCGTTGCCGCGCAGGTCCACCCAATACGGCTCCCATACATCCTGGATGCCTGCCAGACCTGCGGCACGTGTCACATCAAAGTACCTGCCCTCCTGCCAGCGATAGAGGGTGAAGTGCGTCCCCCCAACTGCCAGACCAGCATGTCCATAGCCGGCGAAATCGGCCCAGGCCGCGCGTCCGTCATCGCGCACGCTCGTTTCCATTCTTGTAGCCCGCGCCGGGAACTCAGCAGTCACCCGCTCACGCATGTGCAGAATGCCCGCTTCCCTTTGTGCAGGCCTGTCGGAACTACTGCTGTTCCAATACGACAACATCATGGATTCCAAGGCTGCCCGCTGCAAGGCGGTGAGCGGCTTGCCGGGGTCGGGCAGGATGTCGCCTTCAGACAGCACTCCCTTCGACGTCAGCTTGCGGTTAGCCCGGTACTTGGTCAGCACCTTATCGAAGCTGCGCTCCGCCTCCGCCGCGCGTCCATTCAGAAACAGCGTATACCCGAGCAAAAACTCTGCCTCCGCCGATCCCAGGCGGGTGGCCGCGCGAAAATGCTCCTCCGCGCGCGGCAGGTCGCGCTGGTTCAACTCCAGGCGGCCCAACTCCAAAAGTGCACCAGCCTGCTCGGTGTAGATCTGCAACTCCCGCTCAAACGCCTGACGCGCCGCAGGTATGTCGCGCGGCGCCCCCGGCGCAGTTACGGATAATAACCTGCCCAGTTGGCCGTAGGCGCGCCCACTTTCCGGATTCAACGCAATCAGGCTGCGAAGCTGCTGTTCTGCTTCCGCATACTCCCCCAGCTCATAAAGACAGCTCCCGAGGTAATAGAGCGAGTCCTCGTGCGTGGGATTGAGACGTAGCGCCTCACGGTAGAGCTTAGCCGCCCGCACAAACTCGCCTTTCGTGCGTAGCGCGCTCGCCCGATCATAGGTTGCCCAGAAAGTTGCTACACGGTCCCGTTCCTCGGCGCTGACGTTGTTGGCCGTCCAAGCTTCCTTTGCCGACCGGAACTTCACCGCCGTAATCAACGCCGCGCATGCCAGGAAAACGGCTGCCAGCCACCGCGCCGTGCGCTTCATCGCGGCTCCTCTTCCACCGTCACGATCTGGTTGGCGGTCACGTGCTCCAGCACTCGCACAATGCCGCTTGGAAAAATCACTTTGATGCGCTGCACTTCTTTCTCATAATTCAGGCCGAAATGCGCTTCCTGAAAATTCTGTGACAGGTAGGAGGCCTGCCCGCCGATCTGGTCATATTGCGTCTGCCCGCCGGCCTCGATTTCAATCTTTGTGCCGAAGCCGGTGCCGTTGCTCTTCCTGCACTTCACTCGCACCTTGATCCAGTTTTTTTTGCTGCCGCCGTCGTTGCGCAGGAGCATGGGCCGACCTCCCTGGTTAACGATAAACACGTCCATGTCGCCGTCGTTGTCGTAATCAGCGAATGCCGCGCCCCGCCCAACGTGCACCTGCTGGAAGACCGCACCGCTGACCGCGCCCACTTCAAAAAAACCGTCCTCCGGGCTTTTTTGCCAGAACAGAAAATTCTTCATCGGAACAAGACGACGTGGATCCTTATCGTCCTGAAAGGTGCTGCCGTTCACCACCATCAGATCAAGCTGCCCGTCGTTGTCGTAGTCGAAAAACGAAGTACCCCAGCCGATTGAGTTCAGCGAAATCTGGCCCAGGCCTACGGTGTCGGCTACATCCTCAAAGCGCAGCGGCCCAGGTTTACCACCGCTGGCGCGCGTGTAACAGAGATTGTCGAACAGCGCATTCTGCTGCGCAATCCAGTGGGTAATGAATATGTCCGGGTCGCCGTCGCGGTCCCAATCGCCCACCGCCAGGCCCATCGCGCCCCGATAGTCGGAGACCCAGGCCTCGTGCGCGATTGGCTTGAACTTGCCGTTATGCAGGTTCAGATACATGGCGCTTTCCGACACGTCGTTGGCCACGTACAGGTCGGGCCAGCCGTCGCCGTTAAAGTCGTACCACACCGCCGACAAGCTGCGCCCGGTGACATCCTGAACGCCCGCCGATTTCCCCACCTCGATGAACGTTCCATCGCCATCGTTGTGAAACAGCAGGTTGCGCTCCGGGGGGTAGGACGAAGGATTCAGCGTGAACGGCACCAGCGTGGTGTATTGCATGGACGACTTGCTTAAGTCTTCGTTGCGGAAGTTGTACTTCACGTATCCGCAGACATACAGGTCCACATTGCCGTCACGATCGTAATCGCCCCAGGCAGCGCCGGTCCAGAAACCGCGAAACTTCTCGAGCCCCGCCTTCTTGCTGACGTCAGTAAACGTGCCGTCCCCGTTGTTGTGGTAAAGGATGATACGGTCATAGCTGGTGACCACGAGGTCGAGCCGCCCGTCGTTGTCGTAGTCGTCCCAGGCGGCCCCCATGCCGATGCCCTTGAAACCCACCCCTGCACGCTCGGTTACATCGGTAAACGTGCCGTCGTGGTTGTTGTGGTAAAGGCGGTTGCCGGCAGTGGAGTGCGCCATCTGTTCCGGCGTGGAGCTCAGCGGCCCGGCGATGTCCACCACGTAGAGGTCGGGCCAGCCGTCGCCGTCATAGTCGCCCCAGGCCGCACCCGAGCCCATGTCTTCGGGCAGTTGCGTGGTGCGGGTGCTGGGAAAGTGCGTGAAGTGAATGCCCGCCTGCTCGGACACATCGGTGAATTGCACCCGCGGATAGTCCGGCGGCAGCGCGCGCGACAGGTCCTGGGTGATGCCTTCCACCTGCTGGCCCGGCACATAGGGCCGGTGATGCCGGTGCGCCAGCAGCAGCGTGCTGCCCGCCACCAATACCACTCCGCAACAGGCAGCCGTGTACTTCCAGATCAGCTGTTTGCGACGACTCACTACTCACCTGCCCGCGCCCGACATGGACTGCATCCTGGAGCGCCCTGCGGCACGGTGCCGCGCGGCTCCGCCCTGCACACGGATGGTGCGCGTCACCGTGGTCATGTCAGTGATGGGCGCGGTCAGTCCGGATTTCTCTCCAAAAATAAAGTTGAGCAAGTACTGGTCTGCCTTGCGATAGCGCAACCTCGCCTCCACCAGCACGGTGCCTGGCGGCGCCTTCCTGGCGCCTTGGCCCTGCGCCGCATCGTGCAGTACCCCCTTAGCCGGTGAACCGGTGTAGCTAAAGCTGTACTCCGCGGTATCCGAGAAGCCCGGGAACAGTGACCGCCGATAGCGCACGCCCACCATTTCCCACAGATTGTGCCGATCAATAAGGTTGCCGTTCTGATCCACCGGCTCGGCTTTGAACATAAAAGTACCCGGTTGAATGAAGCCGCGCGCGTCCACGGTTCCGCTGGTGTAGATCGTGTGCCCCTGGTCGTCCACAACATCGAGTTCCACCCACGCCTGAATGATGTCCAGAGGACCGGTGGGAAAATCATGTCCAACTTTGTTGGAAGTGATCACCAGCTTCAGTGGCACTTTCTCGCCGGCGTGAATCGTCGCCGGCAAGTCCAGGTCTATTCCCACCGCCGGTCCTTTGCTCCATTTGCCGGCAATCTCTGGGATCAGGTAGTTGCCCTGCAGCCATTCCTTCGTCAGCTCTACCTGCTTCTGCCAGCCCGGCAGCTTGAGCAGCGCCGGCATCATCAGGTTGGACGCGATAAAGCGGTGGCTGCGGATTTTGCCGTCGGTGGGCGTGCGGTTGTAGTCAATATCATCGCCCGCCGCCGGGTCCTTCGACGCCACCAGCGGCATGTGGCACTCGCGGCACTCGATGGTGGTGCGTGCGTTGCCGGGATGGTTCCACCGGCTCTCCCGCCAGTTGTCGTACTGGTTCTGCAACTGCACCCAACCCACGTTATTGATTTCCTGGTCCACGAACTGCTTGTGGCAGGCGGCGCAGTACTCTGGCGTTTTGAACAGGCGTTTGCTCAAGTCCGCCAGGTGCTGCCGCGGGTAGGCGCGGATCAGGAAATCGCGGAAGAAGCGGTTGGCGCGCGTCGGGTTCTGGTCGTATTGGATCTCAAACATGTAGCGCGCGGGCTGCGCGATCACATAGTTGGCGTTGCCCTTCAGGTCCACCTTGCGCAGCGAGTGGCAGGCCAGGCAGGAAATGCCCTCCTGGAAGCCTTCCAGTGCGGTCAGCTTCTCGTTGGGGATGAAGAGATTCTTGATGCCGGAAAACAGCGAAATGGGGTCGTGGCAGCCGCCGCAATAACGCGTGGACTCGGGGCTGTTCTGCTTGGCCATGTTGGCCTGCACCGCTTGGAAGGCCGGATCCATTGCCGAATAGCGGTGGGCGCTCGACTCCCACTCCTGCACGATCTCCTCATGGCAGCCCGCGGTACCGCAGGTACGCGAACCGGAAAGCACCGCCGGATCCATCGCGCCGCCGCTGGTCGTGCGTGCCAGGCTGGGCGCAAAGGGGCGGTCCTTTCCATACTTGAAGCTGTAATCGGCAGGAAAGATGTTGTGCAGGCGCGCCGGCGTGTAGGCATACGCGGCCAGCCCGACTACCCCTACGCATGCCGCCGTAAACAGCAGCACGGCTTTGCCGAAATGTGCCGCCGCGGCTGAGGTCACACTGCGCTCTGCTGCCGCTTTGTTGCGGGCCAGCGAAAAACTGAGCCACACGTGTGTCGCGACAAATCCCAAAATCGCGAAGGTGGTGATAATGTGTACCGCGTCCCAGCCGTAGCTCAGGCGGATGCCGAATACTCCATTCCAGGTCACCACGCCGCCGGAAACCAGGCACAGCAGCACCGCCGCGCCCCCCAGGTAGCCGAGTATCTGGAGATGGCTCACGGGGCTGCTCCAGTACCGCAGCAGGTGCCGGACGGTGTACCACAGGCACGGAATCAAAAATAGGATGCCAAGGAAGGTGTGCAGCAGCACCGTGACCTGCACCGACTGGCTGAAGGGCAGCAGCCAGATGGCCAGCCCGCTGAGTGCGCCGAAGACTAGGAAACCGGCGGTCATGATGGCCAGCCGCGCGCGCCATTGCCGCGCCTGTTCGGCAATGCGAAGAAGGTTGGAACCCGCACCCTGGGTCGAGTCATGCTCGAGCATGGCACTCCTCCCTTACTGATGTAGTGCTGAGCAGGACGCGGTGGGCCTGGCCGCGCTCGGCAGGTTCCCCAACCCGCCGTGCGGTCACACGTGCCTGGGTCTAGATTTTTTTAACAAACAGGGTGCACAGCAGAAAGTGATTCAGGTCACAGCTAGATGTGAGGTCGTGGCACCGGTTCCCAGGTCGCTATGTTGCACGGGCACGCTCGCCGCATGAGCGCTGGCTCCGAACTACTGACTCCTGGCCTTCTCCAGCTTCGCCGCGTGTTCTTGCTCCCGCTTTGCCTCCGCCGCGCGCCCCAGGTGCTGGTAGGCCTCGGCCAGCGTGGCGTGCGCCTGCGCCATTTCCGGCAGCCGCGTCACCGCGATTTCCAGGTGAGTGGCGGCGCCTTTCCAGTCGCCGGTATGGGCTAGAGCCTCGCCCATCTCGTAATATGCCCAGGCTGCCTGCGGCTGCAACTCGATGGCCTTTCGCAAAAACGGAACACCCGCCGCATATTGATGTTGCTGCACGGCTGCCAGACCCGCCGCAAATTGCGCCAGAAACATTCCCGGATGACTCTTGACGACAGCTTGCAAAGCTGCGGTCGCCTTCTGCGGCCTACCGCCTTCTATTTCCGCCATGGCCTCTTCTACTTTGTTGGCCAGCGCGATTTCATCCTTGGGATCGGTGCCGGTGACCGCGGTCTCATTGGGCGAGATCGGTTTCTGCAATCCCACGTAGCCGAGCGACGCGAGCTTTTGCAGTTCGCTGGAACTGAGCTGACCGCTGCTGCCGGTCTTTCCGGCCATGCGTCCATCGAAGGCCAGCAATTGCGTCGCCATGGTCGCGGCGGTGCCCTGTGAGCTGCTGGCCAGGTTGCGCGCACAGGCCGGATCGGACTCCAAATCGTAAAGCTCCGGCTTGGGGGCACGAATGTAGAGATATTTGCCCGCTCGCCAAGCCTCCAGCCGGCTCCAGCCGAACGCATCCCGCGAATAATCGGAGCCCGCATAGGCCGCCTCGCCCATGCCGCCCTTCCGCGTCGCACGCAGCAGGGACTGGCCTTGCATCTGCGACGGCACGGGCAGCCCCGCCACCTCCAATACGGTGGGTGCCAAATCCACCAGGCGCACATGCTGCGGTGTGTGCGCCGCCCGGTTCTGCGGCAACTTCAGCAGCAGCGGCACGCGGATAGTCTCGTCATATAGGAAGACGCCGTGCGCCTCTTCACCGTGCGCGCCCAGTGACTCGCCATGGTCGCCCGCAACCACGATCAGTGCGCCGTCGAATAACTTGCGGGTTCGCAGCGCCGCCAAAATCTTGCCCACCTGGGCGTCCTGGTACTTGATCTCACTGTTGTAAGCCGAGCCCACGCGGGCATAGGCCGGCGGCGGTTGGTAGGGCGCATGGGCATCGTTTAACTCCAGCCAGAGGAAGAACGGACCTTTGCCGGGGTGCTGCAGCCAAGCGAGCGCGCGCGCCACTACTTCGCCGCCGCGTCGTTCAACGGCACCGTAGCGGCTTTCGCCGGCTTGTGGCAGATGGAAGCCGGCGTCGTAGGTATCGAATCCGCGGTTGAAGCCGGGCGCGAAGCCGTCGCGCGGGTCAAGAACCAGCGTGCCTACGAATGCCGCGGACCGATATCCGGCAGCGTGCAGCAGGTCAGGAAGATAGGGCAGAGTGGCTGCCAGGCCGGTGCCAAATTCGCTCACATGATTGTATGGGGGATAGGTGCCGGTAAGCAGCGCGGCGTGCGAGGCCAGCGTGCGCGGCGACTGCGCGTAGGCGTGCTCGAAGACGAGGCTTTGCTTAGCCAGCGCGTCCAAGTTAGTCGTCAACCTGGCCTTGCCGCCCAGAAACCCCATTCGGTCAGCCCGCGTGGAGTCGAGCGTAATGAGAACGATGTTGGGCTTTTCGACCGCGAATAGGCTCGTCGCAACCAGGAGCAAAGCGGCAAGCTGTGTGATCAGTGTTCGTATGGTCACGATGAGAGCCTACTTGAGTTCCAGCAGACGTCGCCGATGTCAGCCTGCGGAGACCGGACGCCTCCTCGACAGCCGGCGAGACGCCCGCGCTACGACCTGGTTGTGGCTGTCCTAGGCCTTGTAGCCTTCAGCCGCCAAGGCACGCCCGAATTCACGCAGCAGGAACTGCACGTTTTCTTTCGTGGCCAGCGGGCCCATGATGCCAATGCGGAACACCTTGCCCGCCAATTGTCCGAAGCCACCCTGGATCTCAATTCCCGGGCCGTCCAGCAGCCATTTACGAACTTTGGCGTCGTCCACTCTAGCAGGCACGCACACCGTGTTGAGCGTAGGGATTCGCCGCCCCTCTGGCACGTGCAAGCGCAGGCCCATCTCCTCGATGCCTTTAACGAACAGTTCGTGACAATGCCAGTGGCGATCCCAGCGTTTCTGCACACCCTCTTCGACGACCAACAGCAGCGCTTCTCTCAAGCCGTAGAACATGGAAATAGGCGCGGTGTGGTGGTAGCGGTGGGAAACGGTGGAGTAGTCGTAAATCAATTTCAGATCGAAGTACCAGTTGGGCAAGGGTGTGGAGCGCCGGTTGAGCCAGTCCATGGCCCGTTTGGAGAGCGCCATGGGCGCCAGCCCCGGCGGGCAACTCAACCCCTTCTGGGTGCAGCTATAGGCGACATCAATGCCGGTCTTGTCCACCTCCACCGGCAGGCCGCCGAGCGAGGTCACGCAATCAGCGACCACCAGCGCGCCCGCTTCATGTGCAGCCTCGCAAATCACCTTCCCCGGCTGCAAAGCGCCCGTGGAAGTTTCCGCCTGTACGTAGGCCACGACCTGAGGCTTCTCCCGGCGGATAAACTCCCGGGCCTCTTCATCCGTGAAGGTACCGCCCCAGGGCTTCTCCAGGCGCACGACGTTAGCGCCGTGCCGCTTGCCCATTTCGGCAATGCGGTCGCAGAAGAATCCGTTGGCAAAAACGGCGCACTTCATGTCCGGTTCCACGAAATTGGAGACCGCCGCCTCCATGCCGCCGCTGCCTGTGCCGGAGACCGCCAGCGTGATGCCCTGCTCGGCGCCGAAAACCATCTTCAGCAACCGCTGCACATCCTCCATCACGGTGAAGAAGAATGGGTCAACGTGGCTTACGATGGGTTTGGCTATGGCTTCATAGACCCGCGGGTGTACCTGGGTGGGCCCGGGGCCAAACAAGTAGCGTTTGGGTGGCTGTAATTGGGAGAATTTCTCTGCGCTCACGCTCTCGGTAGTGGTTGCCATTCCTTCCTTTCCCTGGCTCAGCCCTGTGCATCGCTCAGGCAAATTCCCATGTGGCAGCGGAATCTCTGCCCGCGGCCGTCGCGAATCACACTTGAGCGGATTATTCCATTCTGCGGGTCGGCTGGCCCCCTGGTCAACTCATAGCTCGTTATCACTTTGATAAACAATGCTAATCAGGATTTCGCGGTCGCCTCACGCCGATAAATGAAACTTATCGCTTCGATAACAACAATCATTTTGACGCCGGGTCTCGCCTGCAGCAAAATACCGCCCTCCTGCAGCTGCGGGCACCCGAGAGGTGCGATGTGAACATCCTGGAACTTTGCGATCGGCAAACAGCGGCGGTTCGGGTTGGGGCGTCAGTGGCGGAGGCCATCCGCGTGATGTTGTCCTGCGCCGTGGGCGGGGTTGCCGTGCTGGATGACGACCGCCACGTTCTCGGCATCTTCACTGAGCGCGACGTGCTGGTTAAGCTCGCCCTGAGCCGCCGCGACCCCGCAGCCACTCCTATCCTCGACCTGATGACCACCGGAGTGGAAACAGCCAAGGACATAACTGCCGGCGAGGCGCTCTCCCTGATGCTGGAGCGCCACTTCCGCCATCTGCCTATCGTGGATGAGGGCGGACGGCTGTTGGGCATCCTCTCCCTGCGCAATCTGCTGCAATGGCGTGCCGACGATCTGAGCCGCGAACTCGACGCCCTGGAGCAGTACTACAGCAACGATAGCCTCGGCGGCTGAAAAAGACGCAGGGGAGCGCAAGATGGCGTGCACGCAACGCGCGGCCTCGCCTTGACTTTGCCCACCGCTTTGCACTAAAAGCTAAGCATCTCGACTTCCCAGCGCCCGAAATCAAAAGTACGCGTGTTGTCGCCTGCCCATCAGTTCGCCTACCGCCGCCGGCCCTTTACTGAAGGCGGGGACCAGCCATGAGCAGGACTAAGTGGCTCCTGGTCGTGCTCGTCATCTGCGCCGCCGCCGGGCTGCTCTACTCGCAACTGCCCGTGCGCAGTCGCTATCGTGGCGACCACAAACTCATCATCCTGGGAATTGACGGCATGGACCCGCAACTGCTGGAGCGGTTCATGGCGGAAGATAAAATGCCCAATTTCGCCCACCTGGCGCGCCAGGGCTCGTTTCGCCGCCTGACCACCAGCACGCCGCCGCAAAGCCCGGTCGCCTGGTCCAACTTGACCACCGGCCTTGATCCTGGCGGCCACGGCATCTTCGATTTCATCCACCGTGATCCTGCGACCATGCAGCCGTACCTGTCGACCTCCCGGGTCGAACCGCCGAAGCACAACCTGACCGTCGGCTCCTGGGTTATCCCTCTGGGCAGCGGCACCGCCGAACTCCTGCGCCACGGTAAGCCTTTCTGGAACATTCTGGTAGACCATGGCATTCCTACCAGCGTTTTCCATATGCCCGCCAACTTCCCTCCCAGCGCCTCCAAGGCTCGCACCCTGGCCGGCATGGGCACGCCTGACCTGCGTGGCGGCTACGGAACCTTCAGCTTCTATACCGATGATCCGACCGTTCAGGCGGGCGAAGTGGAGGGTGGTGAAATCATTCCCGTCATGGTGCAGAACTGGCGCATCACCGCCAACTTGGAAGGGCCCAAGAACAGTTTTCGCAAGGGCTGGCCGCCGGCGCTCGTCCCATTTACTGTTTCGGTTGATCCAGTTTCGCCGGTAGCCAAGATCGCCATTCAGGACCGCGAGTTTGTCCTGCGCGAAGGCGAATGGAGCGACTGGGTGCAGGTGGACTTCTCCCTCATCCCAGGACTGGAAAGCGTGAGCGGCATCTGCCGCTTCTTCCTCAAGCAAGTTCATCCGCGCTTTCAGCTATACGTTTCTCCGGTGAACATTGACCCCGCCGATCCCGCGCTGCCTCTTTCAACCCCCGCCAGCCTCTCACGCGATTTGTGGCGCGAGGTAGGCGACTTCTACACACAAGGCATAGCGGAAGACACCAAGGCGCTTTCCGATGGCGTGCTCGACGACGGTGAATACCTGCAGCAGGCGCGAGAAGTGGCCGCCGAACAGCACCGCATTTTCGACGCCGAGTTCCCCAAGTTCCGTCGCGGCGTCTTCTTCTTTTATTTTTCCAGCCTCGACCTGAACGGACACATGATGTGGCGGCTGATGGATTCGCACCATCCCGCCTACGATCCCACGCTGGCGGCTCAGTACGGCAACGCACTGGAGAGCTTCTACCAGCAGATTGACGGCGTCTTGGGCAAGGTTGTGCCGACTCTGGACGCCAACACCACGCTGCTGGTTCTCTCCGACCATGGCTTCGCGCCCTTCTACCGCTCTTTTAACCTGAACACGTGGCTGCTCGACAACGGATACCTGGCACTCAAGCCCGGAGCTGAGCAGGAGCAAGGTCAATATTTCGCCAATGTGGACTGGAGCCGCACTCGCGCGTATGGCCTGGGGTTGAACGGCTTGTATCTGAATTTGAAAGGGCGCGAGAAGGATGGCATCGTGCAGCCGGGCCGCGAGGCCAATGCGCTGCTCGATGAGATCAGCTCCAAGCTGCTGGCGGTGCGCGATCCCTCCACCGGCCTGCCCGCCATTACACGTATGAGCCGCACGGCGGAGGTCTATCACGGCCCCTATACTCAGGACGCGCCCGACATTATTGTGGGCTACAACCGGGGCTATCGCGCCGGCTGGAAAACCATCTTAGGCGCATTTCCCCGCGAGCTTTTCGAAGATAATACGAACTCCTGGAGCGGCGACCACTGCATGGACTACACCTTGGTGCCCGGCGTGCTGCTCAGCAATCGCAAAATTGAGGTTCAATTGCCCGCGCTCACTGACATTGCCCCCACCATCCTCGCCGAGTTTGGAATCGCGCCCGCTCACGGTATGATGGGTCATTCGGTGTTCCAGCCTCCAGCTGCGCCCCAGTCCCAAACCGCGTCGCTAGGCCATTAAGGAGAGCACTCATGTTCGGATACAAGTTAAAAATAGATGATGACTTGCTGGAGAAGCTGAAGAAGTGCTCCGAGATGGCGGGCTACGCTTCGGTGGACGAGTTCATTATTCACGCGCTGGAAAAAGAGACAACCGCGATCCTGGGCGCCGAGAGTAGCTCCGCCTCGGAAGAGGAGATCAAGAAGCGCCTGCGCGGCTTGGGGTACATCGAGTAGCGCGGCGGAAATCACGTTCATGCCTTTGGGCACTCAAATATCAAGCTTGGTTTTGATGCCCAGCATCTCTTCCAATCACGCACTGATGGTCCTTCTCGTTCTTTCGGTCATTACCGGACTGGTCATGATCGTCCTCTTCGGTTACCTGTCCGACCAGAAGGCGGTACGCGTTGCCAAAGACCAGCTGCGCGCCCAACTCCTCGCCGTCCGCCTCTTCCAGGACCAGCCGCAGGTGGTCCTGCGCGCTTACGGCCGCATCCTGACTGGCACTGGCCGCTACCTGCGCGTTTCCTTTAAGCCGCTGGCCGTTATCATCCTGCCTATGATCGCTCTGCTCATTTACGGCGATCGCTACCTGGGCTCACTTCCATTCCAGACTAACCAGCCCATTCTGCTCAAGGCGCGCCTGGACAAGCCTGAAATTCTGGATAACATCTCCCTTCGCCTGCCCGCGGGCCTGGCCGAATCGGCGCCGGCAGTGCACATCGCGGATAGCAATGAAGTGGATTGGCGCCTGGTCGCTTCCTCCGAGGGCAATTACACCGTGAATGTCGTGGCTGATCGCCAAGAACTGGAAAAACAGGTGATAGTGTCGAACAATCTGGCGCACCTGTCGGAGTGCCGCCTGCGCGGCCAGTTCTGGCAGCGGCTGCTCGATTGCGCCGAACCTGCGCTGCCCGCTAACGCGCCCGTTCGCTTGCTGGCGGTAAACTACCCAACGCGCGACATTGACCTTGGCCCCTGGGCGACCAACTGGCTGGTCATCTTTTTCGTGGTCTCCCTCGCTTCTGCCCTGCTCTTCAAATTTATTCTGGGAATCGAAATATGAGCGGACGTTCCAACAAATCAGTTTTGAAGCTGCTGCTCTGGCTGCTTCCGCTCATGGTGTTCATTCCCCACTCCGCCCAGGCCTATGTTGGTCCGGGCGCCGGGTTCGCCGTCCTCTCCTCCTTCTGGACTCTGTTCGTCGCCTTCTTCTACTCGCTCTACGCCTTCGTCACCTGGCCGCTGCGCCAGCTGTTCCGTTTTCTGCGGCACCGCAAAGCCTACGGCAAGGCGGGCGCCAAGCGCGTGGTCATCCTCGGCTTCGACGGCATGGATCCCCGGCTGGCCGAACGCTACATGGCGGAAGGCAAGCTGCCCCAGCTGGCTCGTCTGCGCGATAACGGCACCTTCCAGCGGCTGCAAACCACTTTCCCGCCCATTTCGCCGGTGGCCTGGTCCACCTTCCAGACGGGCACAAATCCAGGCAAGCACAATATCTACGATTTCCTGGCGCGCGATGGGGGCACTTATCTGCCCTTCCTCTCCTCCGCCCAGAT